>NZ_JBFHKV010000019.1:0-20194 GCF_041595215.1 Stieleria sp.
ACGTTGCAGCAGATCCGCGAAGCCAGCTGGGGAGGGATGAAAATCGTCCTGCCGGCGATCATCATCCTTTGGACCGCTTCGGCGCTGTCACGGTTGACCAGTGGCAAGTCCGTCGATGGACAATCCGGTACGGCGTATGAGTTCCAAGATCATCGGCTTTACACGGGACAGTTCGTCGCCGAAACGATTTTGTCCGGGGCCAGGGTCTCTCCGGAAGATGACTCGGCGTCCCCATCCCATTCGGTTCCGATGGTGGTTCGCCTGCTGCCCACGATCGTGTTCTTGTTGGCCGCGGTGCTGTCGTTTTCCACGGGAACCAGTTTCGGCACCATGGGGTTGCTGATGCCGATGACACTGACGCTGACCGCTCCGCTGATCGGATTGCTGCCGGCCGATGCTTCGACAGTCGATGCGTTGACCCATCCGTTGATGTTGGCGACGATCGCCAGCGTGCTCTCCGGTGCCGTGTTCGGCGATCACTGTTCACCGATCTCGGACACCACCATCCTGTCCTCACAAGCCTGTGGCTGCGACCACATGGAACACGTGTTGACGCAAATGCCTTACGCGGTTACCGCTGGCACGATCGCGATCGTCGCCGGTACCCTGCCGATCGGTTGGGGCATCGACTGGGGATGGCTGATCTTGATCCAAGCGATGCTGCTGGTCGGCGTGGTGGCGATCGTGGGGAAGCGGACGCCGAGCCAGACGAGTGATTGAGTATTGATTGCCGTCGCGGTGACGAACACCACCGCCGCGGATGCTGAACGTCGCCACCTTCGCCAGCGGGTGGCTTTCCCCTGATCACCGTCTGCGTTCTGGCGACCGCAGCGACACCGAAGCGGCCCGTGATTTCGAATCCCCCTCCGAGCGAAGCCTGGCGCGGCAGATTGTTGATCGTCCTGGCGGCGGTGATGTGGAGCATGAGTGGCTTCTTCGCCAAGGCGCCTTGGTTCGACGGTTGGCCGCCGGAGTCTCGAGGCGTGCTGCTGGCGTTTTTTCGCAGCCTGTTCGCGTTGCTCATTCTGGTCCCGCTAGTTCGTCGCCCGGAGTTTCGGCTCGCGATGATCCCGATGACGGTCTGCTTTGCGTTGATGGTCTGGTCGTTCATGTCGGCGATGGTGTCCATCCCGGCCGCCAGTGTGATCTGGCTGCAATACCTTTCCCCCGCCTGGGTCATGCTGGGCGCGGTGACGATTCTCAAAGATCGCGTGCGCGGCGCCGACGTGCGGATGTTCTTGTTCTGCATTGCCGGCGTCGCCTTGATCCTCGCCATGGAACTGCGAGCCGGAGGAAACTTGCTGGCAATCGCCCTGGCCGTCCTGTCGGGAATCACGTTCGCCGGCGTGGTCCTGACGATCCGATCGATGAGCGATGTGGATTCGGCGTGGTTGATCACGCTCAACCACGCCGCGACGGTGTTGCTGTTGCTTCCCTGGGCCTGGTCCAGCCACCAAACGATTCAGCTTTCTGCGTATGTCGCACTGGGCGCGTTCGGCGTGATTCAGATGTCGATCCCGTACATCGTGTTTGCCCGTGGACTACGCCGAGTCAACAGCGCCGAAGCCTCGATGTTGATCTTGATCGAACCCATCCTGGTACCGATCTGGGTCTACCTCGCTTGGCGGCACCACCCGTCCTATGACGCGCCCCAGTGGTGGACGCTTGCCGGTGGCGGATTGATTTTCGTCGGGTTGGTCCAGCGTTACCTGCCCGCGGTGATACGCAATACCCGGCGTCGGTTTCGATAAGGCGACGCCGTGACGACCGCGAGGCGTCACCGGTTCGGCCCCATAGGCATTGGTATCTACACATCCCATAGCATCCCTCCCTGGTAGCAATGGGTACCGACACATCTTTTGCATGTCAGATCTGTTGTGAGTGGATGGCTTCGGCCAACGGCCGTTTACATCCATAGCCTTGGGCATCGCCCAAGGTCCGCAAACGAGAACGAGAGGGATTGGCCAACGGCCATGCACAATTGCCTCGTCAACCGCGAAGGTTGTGCATGGCCGTTGGCCAAATTGGACCTCATTGCGATGAGATTCCCGGGGCGGCGCAACCCTCGCAAATGCTCGGTTTGCTTGCCCCAGGCTATGGATATGCATGCCCTTTGGGCAAAAAAACGACTTGTGTAGATACCAATGCCCCGTGGGAGAGTCGAGCGTAGCGAGGAGAGGGTTTTTGTTGCTGCTCGGGACGCAGCCCTGGCCGGCGAAGTGAACACCGCGATTGACCGTTCGACCTCCCCTCGCTTCGCTCGACCCTCCTGCCAGGAGGGTGACTTCAAAAACTGCACGACCTCCACACGGGAGGGTTACTTCTTAACTTGATGCGTATAGCGCGTCACCTGCTCGGCCCGACCGTTTGTTTGTCGCTGCGATGCGACCGCGTGTTGTGCCGGACCGAGTTCGCTTCGCGAGCCCCGGCCGGGTCAGCAACCCCACTGCCCGCCATGTCGAAGATCTGTTGCGTTTCTTTGGCACGAGCCATCGCGTCCTCGTGGCTGCGACCGGCCTCGCGTTGCATTCCGTAAACCCCCGCGCCGATCGTGTTCTTGCTCATCCATTCGATCTCCGCAAGCATCTTTCGCCGCCGTTCACGTTGCAGACGCTCAGTTTCTTGCTGGTACCGCCACTGATGCGAGCTCCGGTTCGCGCTGTCGATGTCGTTTTTGTAGCGTTTAAACACCTCCTCTTCGTGTCGCAATTTGTCCGCCGGATCTCGGTAACACGGCATGAACAACAGCGCATCGGCGACATGGCCGGGAATGGTCAGATTCCGTTCCTTGAGAACACGCTCCATGACCGCGTAACGTTTCTTCAGACGGGAGATTTCAAGTTCGGTTTGCCGTAGCTCCTTTTTCGCGGCGACGCGTCCCGCGGGGGCCTTTTGCTGGGCCTGGCGTTTGAGCTGCTTGGCATCGTTTTCGCTTGCCGGTTTGGGCGGCGGAGTCGCCTTGCCCTTGTTGCGCAACGGCGGCGGAATGTAGCCCGGTGGAAACGGACCGTTGGGTCGGCGAACGGGCTCCCCGTTGATCTGCTTGATCGTCCGCGTCAGAGCGCGATGGACGCTTTGCGGGGTTCGACCATACTCATTCCACCACGCGTTGAACGTGACATCCACTTGTGCTTGCGTCAAAAACGTTGACATCGGATTCCCCCACTTGATTCGTCGGCCTGAAAACTTCCCCCTTGTTCATGCGTCCCTCGCATCCTGGTTCAGGCCGCAGGCTCTGCCCGTCAAGGCGCCCCATTTGGCAGAATCACGACTCTATCTTCGCGCATCGACGGTCCCAAAGCAAATCTTTCGGTCGCGATTGGCAAAATCGGCTGTCACGTCACGATCGACCGACGGCGCCGTTGCCTGGAAAGTGCCGCTGTCTGGACGGTGCCGCTGTCTGCCTGACGAACGCTAAAAGCCGCGAATTGATGCAAGTGTTCGGCGTGTGTTAGACTGACTCAGGTTCGCATGACGGTCAGCGATGGACTCGACATCGCTCCGGCCACTCCACCTTTTCCTGAAACACACGCACGGAAACATGAAATACTTCGCCTACGGCTCGAACTGCAACCAGGCGATCATGGAAAAGAAGGGCGTCGCATTCACGAGCGCCGAGCCGGCGGTGCTGCCGGGCTATCGATTGCTGTTCAACAAGATGGCGTTGCGCGAGGCGCTGCCGTCGGGGATCGGATTCGCCAATATCAACGAAGAACCGGCCGGCGAAGTCGAAGGCATTCTCTACGAGATCGCCGATGATTCTCTGGGGCGATTGGATGAGTCCGAACGCTATCCCGATCACTACGGGAGGATCGAAGTCACCGTTTCGTCCAAGGACCAATCGGTGACGTGCATCACCTACCAGGCCCGGCCCGACAAGATCGCTGACGGGCTTCGGCCGTCCCGCAACTACTTGAACCACATCCTGGCCGCCAAGGATTTTCTGTCGTGGCAGTACTTCGAAGCGTTGGATAAATCACAAACCTTCACGGACGATTGTGCGTGCTGCCAAAAGCCCGGTGAAGTCGTGTTTATCAAGGAAGACGATCAACTCCACATGCTGTGCCAACCCTGTCGCGAGGCGCGACTGATCTGGGGCGACACCCGAGGGCGTCGCCTGACGGTGGCCGAGACTCGTGCGATGATGACGCAGTTGGTCGAAGGCGGCCCGGGGTTCAGCTCCGTCAGCGAACTGGTCCAAGAAGCCATCGCGACCAAAGTCATCGATCCCTAAGTCGATCAGGTTTGGATTTCAAAACCCTTGCGGCTTTCCCGCGACAGGAAGGAGTTGGCTTGGTCGTCGCCGATGATTTCTCGCTTGTCCGGATCCCAGTTCAGCTCCCGTCCCAGTCGCATCGCGATGTTGGACAGGTGGCAGATCTCCAGCATCCGGTTGTGGGTCCAGACGTCGGAGATCGGTTGCTTGCGTGACTTCATGCCTTCGATGAAGTTGGCGGTGTGGTTTTCGCTGACCGGTCCACCGTACACCGCTTCGATTGCCCCTTCGGGCAGCGGATTTTGGACGAGGTCCTCGACGGGCCGACCGACGATCTTTCCGCGATTGACAAAGAAACGGCCCTTGGTGCCTTCGAACAGAATGCCGTTGTCGCCTTCGCTGGTGATGATCATCTCGACATCGTTGGGCATGTCGACTCGGATGTTGAACTGCGTCGCCGCGTTGTACTGGTCAGCGACCGTGGGGTGACCGTCCTTGTATTCGACCGGCAACGTGTAATCGATCGGAGCGATTTTGCTGGGACCGGTGTCGCTGGCGCCGAGTGCCCAGCAAGCGATGTCGACGTGGTGGGCTCCCCAGTCGGTCAGCTTGCCGCCGGAGTATTCGTGCCAGTTCCTGAAGGAATAGTGGCAATTGCTGTACAGCGGCACGCCGCCACCGTAGCCTTCTCGCAGCTCGGGTAACGCGCGATAGTCAACTTTCTGTGCCGGTCCGAGCCACAGATCCCAATCGAGCCCGTCGGGCACGGGGGCAACGGGAATCTTGGGGGACGCAACCATGCCGTTGATTCCGCAAGTGACTTTCTTGACCGTGCCGATGCGACCGTTGTTGACCAACGCGACCGCCTGCAGGAAGCGTTGTTCGGATTCGGATCGCTGCATGGTGCCGACTTGGAACACTTTTCCGGTTTCCTGGACGACCTTTTCGATCTGTTTGCCTTCGTCGATCGTCAGCGTGAGCGGCTTCTCACAGTAGACATCTTTGCCCGCATACATGGCCTCGATCGCGATCTTGGTGTGCCAGTGGTCCGGCGTGGCGATCATCACCGCGTCGATGTCTTTGCGGTCCAAGATTTCGCGATAGTCTTTGTAGGCATCGGGCGCCTTGCCCTGAGCTTTCTTGACTTTTTCGACGTTGTCTCCCAACACGTTCGCATCCACATCGGCCAAGGCGGCGAAGTCGGCAAAACGGAACGACTTTTCAGTGATCGTCCAACCCTGGTTGCGAAGCCCGATGGTGGCAAACACGGGACGCCCGTTGGCGGATTCGAATCCGACGGCGCGGTTGGACGCGGACGGCAGAATGCTCGCCGCCCCGACGGCGGCCATGCCCTGAAGAATCTGACGGCGGGTTGTTTTGCGAGACGTTGACATCTGTATTAATCCTCGGGGCGAAAGCGAATGCAATGGAGGGGGGGACGGCAAGACGGACATTGGGCCGGAAAACGGTGTGTCGCCGCATCGCAACGACGGAACGAGCGGACCGTCACCGATCCGGTTCGTCCAGCATGACCGCCGATTATACTGAAAATATCACGCCGCCTGTCTCGCGATTTGGACTAATCTCGGAGCGGTCCCCTGGGTCCGAACCACGCTCCCCTTCGTCGCAATGAACCCGCTGAAACGTTTCCGCCGCCCCAGACTTGCCGCCAAACCACCCCAGGCGCACATGACCTGGGCGTCGCAGAGCGTCTCCAGCACCATCACCCGGACCGGGGTGTTCTTAAAGAAACAGATCTGGGTTTGGCCGATCGTGGCGGTGGTGATCCTGTCGATCGTCGGCTATTTCGTGCGTGATGCCATTGAAACGACGATCAAGGGCAACGTCAGCTCGGGACTGCAGACATTGGTGGAACTGGAGTCCGAGATGCTCGCCAAGTGGTTCACGGTCCAAGAATCGACCGCCGAATCTCTGGCCAACGACAGCCAAGTCCGACAGACCGTTTACAAACTGCTGGAATCCCCGGAGGCCGGATCGCCGCCCGCGGCCGGAGCCGATTCGGAACTGCACCGCCAACTGGCTACGGAGCTTGCCCCCGCGCTGGCGGCACACGATTTCGTCGGCTTCCTACTCGCGGACAATCGCAAGCGAATCCTCTCCTCCTCCCACGCCTCACTGATCGGTCAGTCAGGGATCGACGAGTACGACCGATTTTTGGACCGGGCGCTCGAAGGCGAGACGTTCGTGTCGACGCCCTTTCCCAGCGTCGTGATGCTCAAAAACAGTAGCGGCCAGATGCGGATGGGGGTGCCGACGATGTATGTCTGCGCCCCCGTGCGCGACGCATCGTTTCAAGTCGTCGGCGTGTTGGCCCTGCAAATCCCTCCGGAACGTGAATTCACCGAAATCCTGCAACTGGGGCGGATCGGATCGTCCGGCGAATGCTACGCCTTTGATTCCACCGGCGTGATGATTTCCAACAGCCGGTTCGACGAGGATTTGATTCTGCTCGGCCTGCTGCCCGACCAAGCGGATTCGCGCTCCATGTTGCAATTGCTCGTCCGCGACCCCGGCGATGACATGACCCAAGGGTTTCGCCCCGACGTCCGCCGCTCGCAATTGCCGCTGACGAAAATGGCGACCGAGGCGATCGCGGGTCAGTCCGGTTTTGATGTCGACGGTTATCGTGACTATCGCGGGGTTCCGGTCATCGGCGCTTGGACGTGGATGCCTAAATACGAAATCGGCGTGGCGATGGAGGTCGAAGTCGCACAAGCCTTTCGACCGTTGGTGATTCTGCAACGAGCGTTTCTGGCGATCTACACGTTGTTGATCCTCAGCGCGATCGCCATCTTTGTGTTCACGCTGATCGTCGCACGGTTGCAGCGTCAAGCCCGCGAAGCCGTGATCGAAGCCCAACAACTCGGGCAATACACGTTGGAACAAAAGCTTGGCGAAGGAGGCATGGGGGTCGTTTACAAAGGACGTCATTCCATGCTGCGGCGCCCGACCGCGATCAAGTTGCTGCATGCCGACAAGGTCAACGAAGCGTCGATCGCCCGATTTGAACGCGAAGTCCAAATCACCTGCCAGCTGAACCACCCCAACACGATCGCGATCTACGACTACGGACGAACACCCGAAGGCGTGTTCTACTACGCGATGGAGTATCTCGACGGGATCGATCTACAGCAGTTGATCAATCAGTACGGGCCACAGCCCGAATCGAGAGTGATTCATATCTTGTCACAGATCTGTGGTTCGCTCTTCGAAGCCCACTCCAACGGTCTGGTCCACCGAGATGTCAAACCGGCCAACGTCATGCTCAATCGCCGCGGCTGTGAACCGGACTTGGTGAAGGTACTTGATTTCGGTTTGGTCAAAGATATCACGGAGAGTAGCGGCGGTCCGAACAAGCGGAGCGATCGATCCGAGGACGGAATGTTGACGGGCACCCCGCTGTACATGTCTCCCGAATCGATCCAGGCGCCGATGACGATCGATTCCAGCACGGACATCTATGCGGTCGGAGCGATCGGGTACTTCCTGCTGACCGGACACGCAGTCTTCGAAGCGGGCAGCATCGCGCAGCTCTGTCAAAAACACATCGAAGAATCCCCGGTGCCGCCGTCCAAGCGGGCCAAGATCGACGTCTCCGCCCCATTGGAAGACGCGATCATGAGTTGTCTGGAAAAGTCACGCGCCAAACGCCCGCAAACCGCACGCGACTTGGGGGTGCAGATCTCGCGCTGCCCGGCGGCGGGGAAATGGACGATCGAAGACGGCGACCGCTGGTGGGGCCGGCACGACCGAACCTCCGGCGACAAACCGATCATCCGACCACTCAATGCGCCACTCAATGCTTCGCTCAGCGGGGTCGATCAAGTGGCCACGATGGATCAAACCCTCGACGTCGGCGGGCAAGGGGAAACGGGCGGCGATGCCCGCTCTTGAGTAGAGGACGGCACCAACCCTGTCATCCCTTCGCCGATGCAATCAAGGTGAAGTCATTCATGGCGAAGTGCTTCAATTGGATCCATCCGAGCAGCACGGCGGGCGGGATAAAGCCCAAACAACAATCCGACGGCGAAGGAGATGGCAACGGCAAGCAATGGCGACCAGAGATGAATAATGGTGGCGACACCCCCGATCGATTCCACCAATCGCGCCCCCCCGAACCCCAACAGCACCCCGAGTACGCCTCCCATGCCGGTCAGCACGAGCGTTTCGATGAGAAACTGAAAAATAATGTCACTGCGTCGGGCGCCGAGTGCCCGACGGATCCCGATTTCCCTCGTTCTCTCTGTCACCGTGGCGAGCATAATATTCATGATTCCGATTCCGCCAACCAAGAGCGAAATCGAGGCGATTGCCGCTAGCACAAGGTGAAACACCCGTTGGGTTTGTTCGGCCCTGGCTTGGAGGTCCAAAGGGATCAAGAACGAAACCTCCTTTTCGCGGCCAGCTTGCATCAGGATCGAACGCATCAGCTGCGCGACAGGTTGCACCTGATCAGTCGATGGCAATGACACAGTCAGTTGGCTGATCTCCACTTTTTCGGGGAGTTGCAGACCACCGGGATCAATGACGGTATTGTCTCCGAATCGCATCCGATCAGACGCGTAGGGGATGAATACATTTTCGTCATAGCGTTCCCCCGAATCATTCGACACATCCATTTTCGAGTCGAGTACGCCGACGACGTAGAAGTACTTGTCATTACCGATGCGGATCGTCTCGCCGATCGCAGATGAAAGTGGAAAAAGCTGAGCCGCCACGCCGGCACTCAACACAGCGACGGCATGTCCGCCGGTTTCATCCAAGCTGTTGATAAAGCGACCATGCGCAAGACGCAGGTGAGTCAGTTCCGCAAATGCGGGAGTCACGCCGATGACACGACCTTCCACCTGATGGGATAGGTGATGAATCGTTCGCCGATGTTCGCGAGTCTGACAAAACGTCGCTCCGCGCGGCAGCAGAGCGGCAATACGGCGCAGATCGCGGTCGGTCAAACCGTATCGAATTGCACCACCGCTATT
This sequence comes from Stieleria sp., assembly GCF_041595215.1. Classification (NCBI taxonomy): domain Bacteria; kingdom Pseudomonadati; phylum Planctomycetota; class Planctomycetia; order Pirellulales; family Pirellulaceae; genus Stieleria; species Stieleria sp. The sequence continues at coordinate 9,217 of NZ_JBFHKV010000019.1, forward strand.
ACCGTCGCGACCGACGGAATTCGATTTGACGCTCGTGACGATCACATTTTTCGTTCCGAGCTCGTTAATCATCGACATGGCTTCCGCCCGAGCTCCCTCGCCTACCGCGAGCATCACGATGACGGAGGCGACCCCGAAAACAATGCCCAGGATGGTCAGCAGCGAACGCAGCCGATGAAGCTGGATCGTCTGGAAGCCCAGTCGTATCGTTCGAAACAATTGAAACAACATCACGCCAAATACTTCGCCTTGGATCTGCCTCAGAACGCCGCCGGTGGGACGCCTGATTCACCGTGCTGGCTTCCGGCGGCCCAGTCATCGGCAAGTCGCGATCGCGAGTCCAGTGCGACTGCGTCGCCAGGACCGAGTCCGGTCAATACCTCAACGTAGTCTTCTGTGTTCTTGCCCAACGTTACTTCGACCCGCTCGAAACGATGCTCGGATTGCCGAAAACAAAAACTACGACCGGACTGTTGAGCGATCGCGGCAACAGGCACGATCACGCCTTCGGATAACTGCCCCACCTGGATCGTGACCTGGGCCGTCATTCCCGGTTTGATGCCCGCGTCCGCCGGAAATCTATCGATTGAGATCATGGTTGCGTATTCCTTCACACCTCCCGACAACCAATGTCGCGTTGCATCGTAGTAAGTCGAAATCTCCGCCACCTCGCCTACCAACGGCAAGTCTGGAAAGGCATCGACTCGGATCTTTGCGGACATGCCCGCCTGGACCTGTTGAATCTCAGACTCGTGGACGAACGCCATGACTTTCATCTCCGAGAGATCCGGAAGGCTGAACATCAACTGCTTGAACCGAACCGCTTCACCAAGTTCGATCTTCTTGTTCTTGTCCTTGGCATAGATCACAGTTCCGTCGACCGGGGCGCGCAATTCGCAGTCCTTGAGCTGTTGCTCGATCCGCCGAAGCTGCTCACGTTCCAGTTCGGCGGTGGCCAAGGCGACCTCCAGATCGGTTTCCGCTTTGCTGACTGCCGCATTGGCGCTGCTGCGGACGCGTTCCAGTTCGCGGATCGTTTCTGCAGCCTTTGCGGTCAATTCGACCTGTTGACGTTCCTTCGTGAAGCGTTCGAGTACTTGAAGCTTTTCTTGGTCGCGGCTCAGCGCATACCGTGCCCGCTCGACCGCCTGAATCTTCGCTTCAAGTTGCTCGGGCGTACGGAATCCCTTGCGAACGAGCTTTTCGAAGTGCTCGACCATGTCGTGAGCGTCCTGCAGATCTGTTTCCGCCAATGCGATCGATCCACGCAGGTCATTTAACTCAACCTGGTATTCGCCCTCAAGGTACTTTCGTCGATCCAACTCGGCCAGCGTCACGGTGAGTTGAGCCTCGGCAATCGCGCTGGCCGCAAGATTCCGCTGGATTTTGAGTTCCTCCGCAGCCGCTTTGGCCGCCGCATTGACTTGGGTCACGGTGATTCGCTGCTGGGCGTGGCGGTCGTTGATTTCAGACGGGTCCAGTTGGATCACGACATCGCCTGCCCGAACCTGGGTGCCCTCCGGAATCATTTGAACAATCCTCAACGCCGTGCCCTCGACCTCGCAAACCACCTCAACAGCCCGCGCGCTGAGCAACTCGCCCCCGGCCAACACTCGATGGGGAATCGATGTTACACGTGCCTCTGCAATGAGAGGCGCGGGAAGATCCGCCGCCGCCCAACTGGCGAAGGACTTCGTCACGCGATCGCGAACTGAGAACAGAGCAACGCTCAAAGCGGCGATCACGATCGTAAGCAAAAGTCTACTGAATCCGGACCGGGGCGCTCCGCGTGATGGAGATGCGTTCGGATAGCGGCTTACCCGCATGGGCTCAATGCGGCGGACGGGGAGCTTGGCGAGCGGCGCTCCCTGTTGAAAAGAATCAGGTGGCGTTGTCGGCTCGCGGCAAAACCTCACTGGCAGGGGGGGGGCTGGCACGAAAGCCGTCTCCGATTTGACCGTATTGGTTTAGATCAAGTGATTCAATATCGAGTAGTAACTGCATCCTCGCGGTTTCGTAGGCGACCCAAGATGCGATCAGAGAGTTTTTCGCCGACAATAGGCTGCTGAGTGCATTGAGTGCATCTTGCGTCGTGCTCGAGTCCCCGGATTGATCCGGGGCCAATAATTGTACTCGAGCCTGCTCGACTTGTCGTGCCGCTGCCACCAAGCTGTGGCGGCTGATTTCAAAGTTTAACTTTTCCGCTTCTAAGGTGCGAAGGTCGCGTCGTACCTGCTGAACCACGACATCCTGGAGCCCGATTAAATCCCGCCGCGATCGCTGGTATTGGATCAACTCGGCGCGATACTGATTTCGTTCCAAACGGCGATTGAGCGGGCCGTCCAGCGACATCCCCACCCGATAGCTGCTGGCCTTGGCGGAAAAGTCGATCGGATTGGCCGAGTCTCCCGCGGTGCCAATGTCCGCCGCCACGAAGAAGTCCAGGTCGGCTTGAAGCGCGTCTCGGGCCACGCGGACCTTTCGCCAAGAATCGACCACCATTGCCTGTCGATTCATCACATCAAGTCGACGATCCAGGGCAAGGCGGATCGCGTCTATTTGAGATACTTCAACGGTATTGAGCTCGACCAAATACGTCCGCACTTGTGTCTGGATGACGTAAAGGTCGGAAACTAAGTTGGATGCCAGTCGCACGAACGGCTCTATGGTCGCGGAATCTTCCGACTCCGCGTTCGCCATCGCGAGGTCGACCTTCAATTGAAGGCGATGCGTTTCGCGTTGGAGCTCAGCGATGCGATCTCGCATCAATCGCTGGTCTCGGATGGACCTCGTACCAATCTCTGGCTCATCGGCCTGGCGAGGGTCTCGCTGCTCCCAGCGGTGTAGCTCTTCGGCAACCACGGACAGTTGCTCAAACATCTCAGCGATTTGCTCCGCCAGCCGCTGATAGCTCAATTTTCGGTCTGCAGCATCGAGTTCCGCCCCGGCACTACGCACCTCATCGAGCAATTGGTTGATCTCGCTCTCCAACTTTTGCACCTCAGGAGAGGTCAGTTCGAAGCGGTTCAGCGGGACGTCGTCAAGCACGACCGGAAACTCCGGAGGGATGCCGAGCCGGATTTTGTATGCGTCGAGCGAGTTCTCAAGATCGTTGCGAGCTCGAATTAACGCCAATCGACCGGCTTGGTAGCTTTGAAAAACCTGATCGACCTGAAGCGGCGTGACGATGCCCGCTTCGGCGAGGGCCTCGTGGGCGAGCAGATTCTGTTGCAAGGCCTCCAGATTCTCTTCCAGATTTCGGATCGCTTGCAGCGTCAAAAGCAATTCAAGATAGCCTTGGTCGCCCGAGACGATGTCAAAGTAGAATTGCTTGCGATACCGTGCGAAGTTGCGGATTGCGTAGAGAACGTTTCTTTCCGCCTGGGTAAGATTCTCAAGACGTATGTCACGGAACGCACCTCGCAATAGCGGTTGAATCAGATCGACCGTCAAGTTGGAGACGGCGAACGTATTCTTGCCCCCGGTGAACTCCCAAACAAACGTGTTGGCAAAATTCACGAGCAATTCGCCACCGGCGGCAAAACTGCGGGTGAAACCCAAAACCGAATGGAGCGCCACTTCATCGCGTTTGCCTGCAGGCGTCACCCCTCCATCCCGGCGGTACTCGGTCGCGGAACCACCAAACCACTGAACATCGAATTCGAAGCGTTCCAACGTCAGTGCAAGCGCGCTCAGGTATACGTTTTCAAGTTCACTCTGAAAGCTTCGGCTATGCACCAATCCCAACTCGAATGCTCGATCTGCCGATAGCTCAATTTCCCCAGTGTCGTTGGTCGAAACAAAGGCGAGCCAAACATCGGATTCAATCGATGGAGCGTCACCATCGGCATGCCAGTGGCGGAACCCGGCTACACCGCCCGCGCAATGCATGTAGCGATGGGCGGCCGGATCGTCCGGTGGCATCGGGGGACAGTCCGGCGGAGAGGAATCGTGGTTGCGAGACTCAACCGGAGGCGCCACCTCCTGGCCCAGAGAATACCCAGGCGTTAACGACGATTTCTGTGAGAGGATGTGCGCCACTTCGCAGTCGGCATTCATGCGGTGCATTGCCGGCGTCGCGCACCCGCCTCCACCAACGACCATCGCCGCCAACAGAAGAACGCATCGGATTTTCCAGGAACGCATCGGGGCGGTATGGCGCAAAACGGTCGAGAAAGCTAGTCCGCACAACCCCACTAATCGGCAAAGTCTACCCAGGTTGTTTATTCGTTTTTCCCGTGTCACCGCACTCAGGGCGAGAAAACAACCCGGCCAGCCCCCCGGCAAACGCTAGCAAAGCTCGCCGGTAGCAAAACGGCCTGTCGATTAAGTCGACAGGCCGAAAGCTGGTTGGTAGCGACATCACCGGCCGGGCAATGGCGGGTCAACGGTTCGCGGCGCTCTCCGCCGTCGGTCCAATGTGCAGCGGTGATGGCGGGCAAGACGACGGTGACACCGATCGATCGCACGTCGTGCCTTTGAAGTTGCGACTCAACCGTACGCTCGGTAGTTCAAAGAATCGATACATCAGCTCGGCACCGATGAGACTGGCGATTAAACCGACACCAAGCAGGCACAATGTGATGAAGATGGACTGGTCGGCTCTCCATAGGAAATTGACTAACGAAACGCCGACCATGATGTGCACCAGATACAGGCTGTAGGAGACGCGTCCAAGATATTGCAGCCAGGGTCCCGATAACGCAGTCGACAAATGCCCGGTTCGTCCGGCAAGGTGGATTAGCAAAGCCGTCACCACGGCGGTACCAGCGCGCAGATCTCCCGAGTGGATCGCCAATCCCGCAAGTGCGACGATAAAAGCGGTGAAGATGGGAGAACTGATCTGTCGCGAGTAGGTCCAGTAACACAGGACACCGATAAAGAAGCGATGCCAGGAACCAAAGACGCTGAAATCGGAAAGGTTGGTATTCCACCAGTAGACCGAAGCGACTGCGAACGGGAGAAACGTGATCAGCAATGCCGTCTGCGAGGCATCCGAATTGAGGCGATTGAATTGACCGGAGGTCCCCCAGGAATCTGACAGGTACTGCGACAGACTGAACAAGCAGATGTAGACGAGATAGAACTGAATTTCCAGACAGAGCGTCCAGGCCACTCCAATGGTGCTGGGGAATCCGAGGACGTCTTGCAGATAAAACGCATTGGCAAGCATGCCTTTCCATTCGTGACTCCGCTCGTAGCATTCCATCAGGCCGCCGGGTAGGTAGGCAGCCCACAGCAACATGGAAAGAGCGAGTGTGGTCAAGTAGGGTGGATCCAATCGGATCGACCTGCGGAGGGCAAAGTTCGCAGCGAAACGCCCTGAGATTCGTTGATTGCCAATCGAGAAAGCGATCACAAACCCGCTGAGCACGAAAAAGACCTCCACTCCCAAGTCACCATGCCGCGCTAACGTCGGAATCGGATCTGGAAAAATGGAATTGAGCGTTGTCGCAATCGAAGACATTTCTGGAACAAAGAAGTGGCAGCACACGACCGCCAAGGCCGCTGCACCACGCATGCCGTCGAGCATCGCCAACCGGTTCGAAGACTGCGAGACAAGCAACCCGTTTGCCGGGGCTTCACTTGCGTCGTGCCTCAGAAACGATTGTGTTGACGCTGGCGTTTCTTCCAAACGACGTTCATTTCCCGGGGCAGACAAAGGGCGGCGATTCGCGAGCGTCCAAAGGAGAACGGAGGCTCCGAGAACTGACGAAGCTGCCAAGATCAACAGCCAGGTTCGGAGCCCTTGCGGCCCGTCGTAGATGGAGACATCGACGAACATGCCCGTCCGATCGATACTGGACGCGGGATCGTCCCCTCGACCTGTTTTCCCTTTGACGAAGATCTGGTACACGCCACGCTCAGCGATGGTGACGAATTGGGTTGTCACCCGGTCTCCCGTTTCCCAAGCCTCAGCTCCGTTTGTGCCGTGGTAATAGGAGATGTTCGTGTCGAAAGATTGTGATCGGCCCGTTTTCGTTTCGACCAGGCGAAACGCTAAGTTGACCCACGCATTGTCCACGGGAGACTCGCAGCGAACCGTTCGCATTTCACCATCGCGATCGACAATGATCAGCGCACGGGGCTGGACTCCTCCGACCTGCTCGCTCGGCCGTATGGCAAACTGATTCAGTGGCACCCCTGCGACTGGCGCCGCGCGAAAGGCTGAGACGGCTGCCACTGCGGAAAGGAGTAGCAAGCACGCCAACAACAGCTCTCTCGATCCGATCATACGTTTTCTTTCGATCGTTAAACGGTGTGGCGCGCCGCGGGCTGCCGACGCGTGGGGCGTCGTGGGCAAGGGGGCGTCGTGGGCAAGGATTCATGGACCGCTCGGTGCCTGCGACGCTGCGTTGCGAAGCTCCCACTCCACCAAGCCTCGGATCGAGTCCGGATGAACTCTCCAATCAGGCGTGTCGATGTCGCTGCCCCATGCACCCTCAACATCCTTGGCATAGAAAAAAACAATTCCTTTCAACTTTTCGTAGTCCCGTAATCCCATGAACGCCTGATGCAGCCAAAAGGCTTCAAAGTCGGAGCTGCCGCTGACTCCGAGTTCTGTAATGAGAAGTGGGACGTCGAGCTCCTCGACGACCTTCGCCTTCTCCTGAAACGTGGTGCGAAAGTCTCGGATGAATCCGTAGGTCTTTTGATCCCATCGCGGGTAGCTGTAGACCGGCATGCCGACATAGTCCGCGTGCTCTTTTCCCGGCCAATACCGAAGGCTGCCTTCCTTCAAAACGCCCGCCCAAATGAAACGCAACTCTGTGTTTGCGTGGCGACGAAGGAAATTGACGACGTGTTGATAGGCACCGACGAAGCGATCGGGATCGGTTCCGGACCAGGGATACCGTTCGGTCAAATCCTGATCCATTTCATGCCCCCAGGAAACATAGACCGGCCCGTTCAGAGAGTCCAAAATCCTCGCCAGATCATTGAGCGTTTCGTCGTAGCCGCCGGCCAGGATCGAAGCCAGCAAGTCGTCGCCGCGGCCGGCGATGGGCCAGGGTTCGATTGTCAGCAGGATCTGAAACCCTCGGTTCTCCATCGCAACGAGTGACTGACGCAACTTGCTGCGATCGAAGTCTGCCCAGGAGACATAAACGTGTCGCAAACGCAACGAGCGGTCGCGCTCGAATTCCCCGTCTGGGTCGTAAACACCGAAAATCAACGAATCTTCTCCCTCGGCAATCGCCTCAGCGGAAATGGTATCGGCGGATGGACCGTTGGGCGCCGTGCGTAAGTCCAACGCTATCGTGCCCGCACCGTCGTCTTCACGCTCCGAATCTCCGGTATCGCGATTTCCACCGGACGGTTCTGCCAAGATTCCGTAAAAAGCGCGGGCACCGTTGACGGCAATCATCGAAACCGGCAGGACCGCCAGAACGACAAGGCTGACGAACTGCATCGCGAGCCGTTTATCATTTTTGATTTGAGACTTCATGCTGATGAATCACTACCAAGGAAAAAAGTGCAATGACGTAAAACACCTGCGTCAAAATAATGAAGAAAAAATAGCCGGTGGCGCGTCCCGCCTCCGTGACCGACATGGTTGGAACAAAGGTCCCGATCAACACTGCGATATAGGGACTGAGCACACGCCACGGCAGCGAGGTCGGTTTTGAACCGCCTTTGGGCGTCACGCGGAACTCAACGACTTGGCGACGCACCGACATGTAGGCGCCCATGACCGACCCATAAAGCGACCAAGGCCACCGCACAATTTGGAACAAAGCGGCTTCCCAACTCAGCAGTGGGCAATTGATCGGACGCAGTATCCCGTGCCGCTTCAGATGCGACTGAATGCCGATCAACAACAGGCAGAGCGGCAGCGTATGAACAACAAAATCCAGGTAGCTGACCTCGACCCACGGCTCACCGGAAACGATCGCCCAAACCGGAAGCACCAAGCCCAGGGGAATCGAGAGGGAGAACAACGGGTACCAAAGCTCGCTGAATAAAAACTGGATCCGAAGCTTCCAAGGAAGTCGGCGCCAGTATTTGGGCAACAGCGTCAACAGCAAAACCATCAGGCTGCGCGACCACTGAAATTCTTGCGTCACACAGTCGGCATACGTTGGCGGTCCCTCTCCGTGAGCGATCGCATCGAGCGCATGGATCCCTCGCCAACCGTGACCGTTCATCATCAGGGTCGTGCTGTGGTCCTCGGCCAACTCCGGTCCAAGGCCACCGATATCACGCAAAGCCGCCGTGCGTACGGCGTAGTGCGAACCAATGCACAGCGGCGCAAAACCGTTCGAGTATCCCGCTTGCAACGGACCATGCATGATTGCTTCGGCATACAATCGCCCCCGAGCGGACCAACTCCCCGTGGCATTCTTGTCGCAGATGCTCGGTGCGGAAACGTATCCCACCGACTCATCGACGAAGGGACGAAGCACCGCTTCAAGATAGCCCGGTTCGGGGACATGGTCGGCATCCAACTGAGCAACGAAGTCGTAGTTTTGATAACCGAAGTGATCATAAAAATACGCCAGATTGCCCTCTTTGCATTTCGTCCGTCGTGGCCAAGTTTGCTGATGGTACTCGGGCGAATCTCGTCGCGTCGAAACCTGAATGCCACGGTCGGCACACCACTGCAGGATGTCGTCGCTGGGGTCTTCGTCGGCTAGCCACGTATCGTGCGGATACGATTGATCCAGCATCGCCAACAGCGTTTCTTGAACCACTTCGAACGGTTCTGATGGAGCGCGTGTGGTCACCATTGCGACCCGCCACGTCTGCGGGATGGCTAGCTGCGGATTGACCCGCTTCATCTGAACGACAAAGAACAACAGGTACGCAGGCACCACCGAGGTCCACGTAACGAGCAATGTGTTGAGCGCGAACTTGAATGACCCGGCGACGTGATCTCCATCGAACCACCAAAGGTAGAAAAAGACTACGCCTAGCAACCAGCCGGCAATCAGTACGAGCAGCGTCCGCTGATCTCGTTTGCATAAGACGTTGACCAGAACGTCGTCGGTCGACGGAGATGACTGCTCGCAAAAGGTCTGCGGCCTGATGTCCCGCACGCAGGTCACGTCACTTGAGGGGTCAGTGACACTCGAGGCCTCTCGCGAATCCTCCCCGAACGGCGGCTTCGAGGTGGAGCCAAAATCAGTTTCACCGGCAGGCTTGTACGTCGATGTGCTCACGTGGTTGCCAAACAATGCTGTTTTTGAGTTAACGGATCGTTGGCCCCGGAGCCCACTTTAACGATTCGCGTCCCGTCATCAACCAGGTCCGTGGGCCTTGTTCACTCCCCCCACTCGCGATGTCAGCTAGGCTTCATCACATCAACAACCCAATGCGATGCGACCGATGTACGCGAAACAGATCCCCGTTAAGTGTCCGCTGACGGGGATCGCAGCGTCCTCTGCAGACGCGCTCGGATTTCCCCACCATCGAGAACACGTTCCGACCACATCGCCAATGGCGGCTGAGGTCTCGTTGTCACTCCGTTGCGGCTGTCCTCCTCCCGCAGTCTTCTGGTGATTTCGTTCCAAATTATCCGTTAATATTTTGGCAACGATCAGAGTCTTAATGTCCAGCGCCGTCACGAGTGGCTCATTTTGCAGTCAACCGTTCTCCCATCGATCCGCATTGGCGGCAGCCGAAACCGGCACTGGTCTCTACTACGACGCTGGGACCGATCACATCACGCGAAACACTCCGCCGCTTTCGTCGGCCACCGCCGGCAGCAAGGACTTTCATGCGGCTTGGGATTTGAAGCAGCGTGTCACCGCGAAGGAACCGACGATGCGTAATCTGTCGACCCGCGAACAGATCGGATTCCGGTGGGCTCGGAGAGTTGAACGAAGCCCTTGATGAGAGCAACACCCGACCGTCCAGATGTTGGGGCTTAGGTTAGAGGCGGACACGTCTTGCTCGTCGCGGATCGGTTTGTTCCATTGGGTTGTCGAGCCGATTAAACTTGGCGATCTCCGCTCCCGCCCTTCCAGATTTGCCCCACCCGATGATGCGATTGCTTCTTGCCGCCGCCGCGGCCGTCTTGTGTGTCCCACACCTTTGTGCCGACCAACCCAACGTGATCGTCATCATGACCGACGATCAAGGCTACGGTGAATTTTCGTGCAACGGAAACCTGCTGACGGAGACGCCGAACATCGATCGACTGGCCGGCCAATCCGTGCGATTGACTGACTTTCACGTCGCGCCGATGTGCACGCCGACGCGCGGACAATTGATGACCGGTCTGGACGCGTTTCGCAACGGGGCGAGCAACGTCAGTAGCGGTCGCACCTTGCTAAAAGCGGATCTGAAGACGATCGCCAACGTGTTTCAAGACGCCGGGTATCGCACCGGGATCTTCGGCAAATGGCACTTGGGCGATAACTACCCCTTCCGCCCGGAAGACCGCGGTTTCGAAGAGGCGTTGTGGTTCCCCTCGTCGCACATCAACAGCGTGCCTGATTTCTGGGACAACGACTATTTTGACGACACCTACATTCACAACACCAAGCGACAGCGATACCAGGGGTATTGCACCGATGTCTTTTTTGATGAAGCCGCCGATTGGATCGCCAAGGACGATGACCGGCCATTCTTCGCCTACATCGCACTCAACGCGGCGCATTGGCCCTGGTTTGTTCCCGAAAAGTATCGTGAGCCACTGCGTAAGGCGATCGAAGACAACCCGCAGATCGTCAAACACCTGAACGAACAACAGCAGGCCGACCTGGTCAGCTTCCTCGCGATGGGTGCCAACATCGATGAGAACGTCGGCAAGCTGGATCAACGATTGCAGCAAGCGCGACGGTTTGACAACACGATCGTCGTGTTCTTGACCGACAACGGAAGCACGATGGGCCAGGACTACTTCAACGCCGGCATGCGAGGCAAAAAAACGCAGCTCTGGGAAGGCGGCCACCGTGTGCCCTGCTTCATCCGCTGGCCTGCCGGACCGATCGGGCCGGCTCGCGAGATCGACGAACTGACCCACGTCCAAGAC
>NZ_JBFHKV010000020.1:0-20132 GCF_041595215.1 Stieleria sp.
ACGGCCGAAGCGGAATACTATTTTTCACCGACCAAGCCCGTCGAGGAACTCTACGATTGCGTGGCCGATCCACACGAAGTCAACAATCTGGCGGGAAACAGCGACTATGCAGATGTGTTGAAACGCATGCGTGCTGCACAAACCGAGTGGATCGGCGAAACGGGTGACTTGGGGTTGATCCCCGAAGCGATCATCGCCGAGCGAGCGAAAGAACTGGGAAGTGAATATGCGATCCTACGACAGGCCGATGCGGAACAGTACAACGCGCAACTCGCCGACATCGCGGTCGCCGCTTCCAGCGGACCGTCGGCTCTCAAGAAGCTCGTTGATTCGGCCGATGATCGCGATAGCGTGATTCGCTATTGGGCGGCCACCGGCATAGGCAATCTGGGCGTGGCGGCAAGGGCCGCGGCGGCAGATTCGATGACAACGTTGCTGACCGATTCCTCCTCGGCGGTTCGTACCGCGGCCGCACGGGCGCTGTGCCGGATGGAGTTGCCCGAACAAGCCTTGCCGGTTTTGATCCATGAGATGACCACCGGCGCCCAATGGGAACGACTGCAGGCGGCCATCGTGCTGGACGAGATCGACGAACAGGCGCGGCCGGTGATCGATCAGATGAGCGAAGGATTGGAGTATCAGAAAGGATTCAACTCCGATGGCAAGTATCGCGTTCGCGTGATGAACCGAGCCTTGAACGAACTCAACGGAACGTCCAACGTGGTGGATTGAGTCACGGTTGTTCAAGCGGTGCGCGACGGCTGGCATGCACAGCATGCCCTACTCTGAGGCCGCAATTTGCAGGCCGTAGGTCACGCTGTTGTTGATGACTGGCATGCACAGCATGCCCTACTTTTGGTCCAATTCGCTCAACTTCAGCCGGACGCTCATGATGTAGGGCTGTTCGCCCTTGATCCAGTGACCGTAGGTGGTCGTGACGATTGTGTCATCGGGCAACACTTCGACTCCGGGATAGGCGGTGTCGGCGCCTTTGGTGTTGTCGCCCAGTCGCACGAAGTACTGACCGTCGCGGCCGTTGACCAGATCGTCCCAGGTTCCGACCCAGCCGACCCAATCGCCTTCAAACGGACGGTCTTTGCGGGATTGAACTGGCGATTGGCAACGATAACTGATGAACAGTCTGCCGTCGGCGGTGTACTTTCCGGTGTGGCGATCCCCGGTCAGGGCGAGCGGCAATTCTCGAGGCGACGACCATGTTTTGCCTTCGTCATCGGAGAAGATGATGTGGGAGTTCTTTCGGCGGGCATTTTCACGCAGCAACACCGCCAGTTGCTTGCCATCGGGTGACCGGATGCAACCGGGTTCGCAGAGATGAACGTCGGAGGATTGGTAAACGGATTCGGGGGCTGACCAAGTCAGGCCGCCGTCGGTCGAAAACGTCTTGTAGAGCGTGAAGGTCTTGGAGCGTTTTCCATCGGCAGTGAAGAATCGCCCGTCGTCGTGGAACATGGCCAGGTAATGGCCAGGACCGGTCTTGAGCGGTTCGACAAATCCCATCACGACGATCCCGCCCCAATCGCCGACCGGTTTCAGCGGGCTCCAATCCAGCCCGTCATTTTCCGAGACCGCCAATCGTGCGGGATACAGCCCGGACCACATGATGATACGTTTGGTCCCGTCGGGGCCGATCACGCGGTGCAGCGTCGGGACTTCCTTGGACGTCGACCAGTTCTCCGGGGTCGGCAAACGGTCGCTCCACGTCAATCCGCCATCGTCGCTGCGTTTGTAAACAATGCCCCCGCGACCGTGACCTTTGGGATAAACGCACAACATCGTCTTGCCGTCTTCCAGCAAACACGTGGTCGGGTGTCCGAGGTATTGGCCGGGCTCGCGATCGACAATCACTTGACGGTCGGTGTCATCTCCCAGATCGATCGTGGTCAACTGCGGTGACTTGGATGTGCGTTGTGGTTCCAAGAAACCGTGTGACACCAGGAATTGATCCAGCTCGCGAATCGTTGACTGGTAGTTGGAATTGTCGCCTCGTCCGTGGTTGAAAAAGCCGTGTCCCTGGCCTTCAAATCCGATCAGCTCGCATGCATTGCCGGCTTTCGTCATCGCTTGACAGAAGGCTTCGGCCGTCCAATAAGGCACCGTCTCGTCCGCTTTCCCATGGAACAGAATGGTCGGCGGGGCGTTTGAATCGACGTGGTGAACCGGCGAGAGCGCGCGGGGATCGGTTCCCATTCGTTCGGCGAGTCCTTTCAGTTTCTCCGGATCCAGTGGCGGCCGGTCATCGATTTTCGCTAGCACGACCGCCGGATTAAACAGCGCCATCGCGTTGGGGCGACTGCTGACCGATTTGTTTTCACCGGATTCGTCAAACCCCTTGATCACGCCGGTGCAGGCGGCGACGTGACCGCCCGCCGAACCGCCACCGGCGACGATGCGATCGGGATCGACACCCAAGCGATCGGCTTGCTCGCGGATCCAACGGACCGCCGACTTGCCGTCTGCGACACATTTGAGCGCCTTGGTCCCTTGGCGATTCAGCACGCGATAGTCGGCGGTCATCGCGACCATGCCGCGTGAGGCGAGGTATTTGCAATGCTCGAGGAACTGGTTTGGTGTACCGTTTTTCCATCCGCCGCCGAAGAAGAACACGATGGCCGAACGCCGATCGGTCGGTTTGTGATCGGCGGGGTAAAACACGTACAGCTTCAACGACACCGGGGCTCCCTCGGCGTCCTCGGTGGTCTTGTAAACCTCGACCGCCGCTCCGGCAGCGCGCATCTTTGTTTCGGTTTCTTGATCCTGGGCGTGCAAGCCGACGTTGGGGATCGCCATCAGTGCGATCAGCACCAGGAGAACGGGAACTCTGTGGGACATGTGGGCCACCAAAACGGGAGAGAAATCGGAAGGGGCGTGGAACACGCCGGAGGCAGGAATGGATTAGAGTATAGCCCCACCCGCCGCCTCGTGTCTTCCAGCGAGGTCGCGTGATCGAGCGTCTTGCTCAGCACGCCAGTCCTACAGACAAGACGCGCTTCCATTCCCCTTCCCATCCATTCCCCTTCCCAACGAACGCATCCACTCATGATTCGATTCAAGCGTTTTCCGTTACTGGTCCTGCTTTTGGCGTCGTCGGTTGGTCTCGATGCGACCTTTGCCGAAGATGCGAGACCCGACGATCAACGATCCGGCAACACGCTCGATTTTGCCACTGCGGAATTTTGGGAATCGCTTGACGGAAAACCGGTGACGGACAGCTGGGAATTCACCGACGGAGAGGCCCGTCTGGTCCATCCACGTGGCGGCAACGGCAGTCTCGTCAGTGGGCCGTTGCCGCCCAATTTTGAATTGTCATGGGAATGGAAGATCGACGAAAAAACGAACACGGGACTAAAGTACCGGGTACGTCGATTCGGCAAGCACCTGTTCAGCAACAATTATTTGGGAATCGAGTATCAGATCATTGACGACAAACCGACCAGTCTGGCAAAGGGCAGCACGGCTTCGATTTACGATCTGGTGGCGCCCGAGAACGAGAAGGTGCTGCATCCGGCCGGCCAGTGGAACCAATCCCGTGTCGTCGCCAGCGGCCATCGATTGGAACACTATTTGAATGGCCAACTCGTTGCTTCTGCCAAGACGACCGGCCCGAGCTGGGACAAGACGATCGCGCTGAGCAAGTTTTATGGTTCGCAGGATTTCGGCAGCCCCAAGCCCGGCGATCGAATCATGTTGACCGACCACGGCGGAAAAGCGGTCTATCGAAAGTTTCAGTTCACCGCGATCGACGTCGCTCCCGCGGATCTCGAAACGCCGATCGCGACGGCACCGTTCCTCGGCAATGCGATGCGGAACAGCTGGGCGGATCAAGATTCGATCGTGATTTGGACTCGCACCACCGCGCGGCCCGATTTCGTCGCCGACGGCAAAGCGTTCGTGTCGGTCTCCAGGAACGACGCTAGAAAACTTGCCAACGAAACCGATGCCGAAAAATTGCTCCGTGTCCAACTGCCCGAGGGCGCCGAATTGTCCGAAATGCTGGGGGCATGTCCTGGGGCGCCCGGCCGCGTCCGTCTGATGTACTTTC
This sequence comes from Stieleria sp., assembly GCF_041595215.1. Taxonomy (NCBI): domain Bacteria; kingdom Pseudomonadati; phylum Planctomycetota; class Planctomycetia; order Pirellulales; family Pirellulaceae; genus Stieleria; species Stieleria sp. The sequence goes on from NZ_JBFHKV010000020.1 coordinate 4,061, forward strand.
CGGGCAAGCAACGCTACGCGCTGAAAACCACCGAGTGGATCACAACGAAACCGGAAAGCGACTTTACCGCCCAATGGAAACTCGAAGGGCTCAAGCCTGACACGCAATACGCTGCGATTATCGAAGCACAGTCACTCGATCGCGACGAAACAACGGCGGTCGTCCGTGGCTCCTTCCGAACCGCACCGAAAGCAACCGCGCGAAAGGACGTGAAGTTTTGCATCACGACTTGTCACGACTTCATCCGCCGCGACGACGGGATGAAGGGACACAAGATCTATCCGACGATGGCCAAAATGCAACCGGATTTCGTCGTCCACGCCGGTGACATCGAATACTACGACAAACCCGATCCCTGGGCGATGACGATCGAATTGATGCGTTTCAAGTGGGGGCGGATCTTTGCTTTACCGAGCAACCGTGACTTTTACAGCCACACCACCAGCTACTTTTTGAAGGACGACCACGACACGCTGAAGAACGATTGTTGGGCCGGGCAAACGTACGGTTCGGTCAGTTTTGAGCAAGGCGTGCAGCTGTTCAACGAAGAACAATTCCCTTCGTTGACTCCACGCTACACCAACGTTCGCTGGGGGCGTGATCTGGAAGTCTGGTTCTTGGAGGGACGCGACTACCGCAGCCCCAACTCGATGCCGGATGGACCGGAGAAGACCATTTTCGGCAACGAACAGAAGGCTTGGTTGTTCAAGACGCTCGATGAATCGACTGCGACATTCAAAGTGATCTGCAGCCCCACGCCGGTCGTCGGCCCCGACAGAGACAACAAGAAAGACAATCACGCCAACGAGATCTTTGCCCATGAAGGCGACGAGATTCGCGCCAAACTGGCGACGATCGACAATGTGATCGTGTTGTGCGGCGACCGACATTGGCAATACGCATCGTTCGATTCCGAAGCCGACCTCTGGGAGTTCGGCTGTGGACCGGGGAGCGAGGAACATGAATTGGGTTGGAAACCGGGCGACGAACGCCCCCAACACCGCTTCCTACGCGTCGCCGGCGGATTTTTGTCCGGTGAATTGAAATACGCCGGTGAAGATAACGAGCCGCGATTGACGCTCCGCCATCACAAGGTCGACGGAGAAGCCGTCAGCGAGTTCGCGTTTCCCGTCAAAACCGAGTAGGGCATGCTGTGCATGCCGATCGTCTGCCGCCTAGGTAACAGCAGAACGCATTCAGCAACCGTTGGTGTCTAGCCTTTAGGCGATTCCCGGTCGCTGCGACGCAGCGATGATGGGCGGCTGCAGCCCAATACCGCTAAGTGAAGACCAACGGGGAGGCCCGGACGCTGGCGCGAACCGGCTGATGTCAAACGATTGTCAGCCGTTTGGCGCGAGCCTATGGGCCCTCACCTGATGAAACGTCGCTGCGACGCAGCGACCGTGGGCGGCTGAAGCCTGCACACCAACACTCATGCCCGTGCCGTACTCACGGCTCAGGCGTCCAAGCGTTCTCGGATGAAGGTCGGATTGGGGGTTCCGCGTCCCTTGCGATCGCAGCGAAAGAATTCCGAAACGTAACGCACCGGCGTCTTCTTTTCAGGGACTTTGAATCGGTCGCCTTTTTGCAGCACGGGACGGGTTTCGTCCATGCGTCCGAACTGGCGGGTACCGGCAGCCTGACAGGGATACCAGTGTCCGTTGCCGTCGGCGTCTTCCAGATAGAATTCGGGATAGCAGTGATCGGGAATCCAGACGACGCGGGCGGGGATTTTTAGGTTGCGGCAGATCGCGACAAACAGACTGGTCATCTCTTCGCAATCACCCTTGCCTTCCTGCAGGGCCTGTGATGCGTTTTTCAAATCGCCTTCGACGTACTGCACTTTGTCGCGAACGTAGTCATAGATTAATTCCACGCGCCGCCAGTCATTGTCCGCTTCCATCTCCGCGACTTCTTTGGACGCTTCGCGGATCGAACGGTGCGAGGCATCGATGAAGGGACTGTTGCCGGTGTAGAGTTTGACGTCGCGTGGTGGTCGTTTGGGAATCACGAGCGTCGACGTGTCATCCGGGGGCAGGATTCGCGACCGCTGAATGTCGACATCGATGGTGAATTCGGCGGTTGATCCGGCAGCGACACGCGCCATTTGCAAGACGACCTGTTTTGTTCCTCCTCCCAACTCGCGGATTTCCCAGCGCGTGACTTGGGGGGCGATGTTTTGATTCCGCACCGTGACGGTTTGTTCGGGCCAGTCGGTGGGCACGGGAAAGGTGGCCAGGACGTTGGTGCAGGTCACCGGTGTGGTCAAGACCAGACCGATCCGCCAGTGCGTCACCGGCTGTTCTTCGTAAACCAGTGATTGGGCGTAGGCCGGCGATGAAACAAGGGAATCGATCGAACCGACTGCCGCGGCGCCCCACAGCGCCGTGCGTTTCATCCACTGTCGTCGACGGATCGAATCGTTAAATCGCATGGAGGTTCCTGAGGGCAGCAGCGGGTTGAAATGGGAGTCGGCTGATGAGACCGAACGACACCCAGCAACCTACCTAGAGTAGTCTGAACGATGGAAAGCACGAAACGCAAACGAGTGAGTCTCCCCGTGCCTGTCTCACCCGCTTGCGTCTCGTGCGATAGGGAATGCCGGATCAGTTGACCGCTCGGGCACCGGGCGGCAACGGTTCTTCATAGATGATTCGGTCGCCATCGGCGTCGACTCGGTATCCGACGTCGGGGTACCCGTAGTAGTTCGCCCGGTAGCCTTGGGCATCGGTCGGTGCGGGTTGCCAAACGCCGCTATACGGTTGAATGTAGCCCTGGCCGTTGACGATTCCGCCCTGGGCCACGCCGTTGGCGGGGCTGCAGCAGTACGGATCGGCCGGGTAGGCGCTCATCGCGCGGGCCGCCGGGGCATAGCCGGTGGCGCAGGGATCGGGGTTGCATCCATAGCCGGCCGCCGGCGGGGCATATCGGGGTTGGGCCGCCAGGGGCTGGTTGCAGGTCGGCTGGGCCGCTGCCAGGGGGACTTGCCGCCGCAGCGGGGTGGCCAATCGCGTGCACAAACCGCATTTGGCTCCGCGACCGAAAAAGAAGTTTCGGAACGGGGTGCAGCCCGAAGTCGTCGTTACGACAGCGACAGTCATTGCGACTAGAATAATACGATTGTTCATTGGAGATTCCGCGATATGCACAGGGAGCGTATTCGTTGGTCTCGGATCGAGAACCACACAAAACTAGGACGCTCTGAATGATGTGCAAACGCAACATCGTTTTTTTTCAGCAACAATTTGTTGCGTCCAGTCAGACGCTAGTTCTCACCCACCCGCCTTTGATCCCACCTCAAGCCATATGATGCGGATGTTCCCGTCAATCCGAATCTTCGTGTCGCTCGTGTGCGTTGCACTGCCCGTTGCACTGCCCGTTGCGTGCATGGGCGATCATGCTGCGGCAACCGACCACGAAGTGATTGTCGATGTCGTCGAGGCCTCGGCCGACCTGTCCCAGCCGAACGGTGTCGAGGCGAACGAACCGGAAACCTTCGCCGCGATCGCCGCGAACTGTGATAGTGATGAAGCGGCGGTGGCCGACTTTCTCGCCGCCAGTGATTGTTGCGTTTGTGATGACGATCGCGTCTTTCTCGTGTCGACCCGTCACCTCACCGCGGATTGCTGTCGCGCCTCGCTGGTCGAAATTCCCTTTCGGATGTGGCGCATCGATGGCGGAACGGTCTGCGAGATCAATCAGCATGACTACCTGGCATCCGTTTCGCCCGAACGCCCCGTCGTGTTCTATGTCCACGGCAACCGAATGCCGGTGTGCGAAGTCGTCAACCGATCGTCGATGATTCGAAATCGGATTCGGATGCGTGGGGCCCGCGGTCCGATCGATTGGATGATCTACAGTTGGCCGAGCGAAAAGGAAATGATCGGTGTCAAGGATTTTCGACTCAAGGCAGATCGCTGTGACGCACAAGGGTTGTACCTGGCTTCGTTTCTGCGTCACCATGTCCAGGCTTCGGTGCCGATGGCGATGATCGGATACAGTTTCGGAGCACGCGTGACCACCGGAGCACTGCATGCGTTGGCCGGGGGCGCACTTTCAGGGCGACAATTGCCCGAGCCTCCGTTGACCGGTGCCAACGTTCGCGTCGGTTTGGTGGCCCCCGCGATCGAGTCGAAATGGCTTGGCGACAACGGCTACCATGGTTGTGCGACCAAGAACATGGACGAACTCGTGTTGCTCTACAACCGACGCGACGTGGTGTTGAAACGCTATTGGTTGTTGGAGAGAATTCGCCGCGACACGGCACTGGGTTACAGCGGGCCGACCATCTTTGCGAATCGTGTCGACGGCACGCGATTGCCGGTTCGCTCGCGCGACTGTGCCTCGATCGTCAAACTTCGCCACTCGGAAATGGACTACTATCAAGGCGGTTGCAACGCCGGAGTCGACATGGCGAGGCTGATCAATGGAATCCGACGAATCAGTTTCTGATTCCACCCGTCCGGTCGATTCAGGCGTCACGCGTCTGGCGTATCACAACGGATCATGGATCAACGCGGATGACGTGTGTTTGTCGTCGCGAGACCCCGCGGTCACCCAAGCGGTGACGGCCGTCGAGCGCGTCCGCGCCTACAACGGCCGGCTGTTCGAACTCGACCGGCACCTGGATCGTTGGCAACGCACCACCAAGGCGCTCGATCTGACCGGACTTCCGTCCCGCCCATCGCTGTCGCGATTGATTGACGAAGCCATCGCGCGGAACGGGGCGTGGTTAGCGAGGCAAAAAGAATTCGGCGTGCTATGGTTCGCAACACCCGGCACGGCTGATTCACCGACCCTGGTGATCGATCTGTACCCGATCGACTCGGCATTGATCGAGCGGCGAACACGATCCGGCAGCCCCCTGGTCGTCACGTCCGTCCAGCAACCGCCGAGCGCGTGTTGGTCGCGCAACATCAAAGTCCGCTGTCGACTGCACTACTACCTGGCCGATCGAGAGGCACGACAGACGGACAGCGACGCGATCGGCATTTTGGTCGATTCCGACGGCACGGTGACCGAGTCGAGTATCGCAAACCTGCTGATCGTCGAAGCGGGCGGCGTGGTGTGTCCGCCGAGCGATCAGATTCTCAGCGGCGTTTCGCTGCAAGTCGTCCGCGAACTGGCGTCCGAAACCGGGATCACTTGGCGCGAGCAACGGATCTCGCGCGAACGTCTTGCCGCCGCAGAAGAAGTCTTGCTGACGGGGACGAGCTGCGGGATCTGGTTCGCCAACTCGATCGACCGCTCCCCGCTGCGAGCGGCCGGACCCGTCTATCAGCGTCTCCGATCGGCATTCGAGGGCCGTGTCGGGTAGTGGATGTCTCAGCGCCGGCGCGAGGGTCCTGCTCCGGCCGGTAGCTTCCCCTACAGTTGTGCATGGCCGTTGGCCAAATTGAACCTCATTGCGATGAGGTTCCTGGGGCGGCGCAACCCTCGCAAATGCTCGGTTTGCTTGCCCCAGGCTAGGGATATGCATGCCCATTGGGCAAAAAACGCGGCGGTAATCGGTGCTGTCCTCGTGGACGGTTACAATGGACCGCTGCTCGCCTTCCTCTCCCACCCTTCGCCGACGAACTGAAGCCGACGAAATGAAACTGCGAACCCTCGTTGCTGCGATCGTCTTTGTATTGTGTAGCGGTCCTTCGCCTGCGCCGGCGGCCGAGCCGGCTGACTTTCAACGCGATGTCTATCCGATCCTGGAAAAGTACTGCGTCGGCTGTCACAACGCCGACGACCCGCAAGGCGGCTTGGTGATGGATGATTTCGTCGGTCTGATGAAAGGGGGCGAAACCGGTGTCGCTATCACCCCGGGCGTCCCAGCCAGCAGCCGATTGCTGATGATGGTCCGCGGCGAAGTCGAACCTGTCATGCCGCCCGATGGTACCGACGGACCCGACGAACGAGAATTGGAAATTCTGGCGCGATGGATCGAACAGGGCGCCGCCGGACCCCAGGGCGAAATGCCGGTCAAACGCGAGCTGCGCACGCCCTCGATCAAGCCGTCTCCAGGCCTGGTCGCTCCGATCACCGCGATTGCCCGTGCACCCGACGGGCGGACGACCGCACGCGCGTCGTATGGACGCATTGAAATCCGGCACGCTACCGGCGACCGGGACTCGAATCCGACGACAGAAATTTCCGATGACCAACTGGGCAAAATCAACTCGCTCGCGTTCTCGTCGGATGCGACGCGATTGCTGGTCGCATCCGGTCTGACGGGGGCATACGGTCGCGCGGCGATTTACGACACCGAATCGGGAGCCCTGATTCGAGAATTTGTCGGACACAACGACACACTCTACGCCGCCGTCTTCTCGCCCGACGATACGATGCTGGCGACGGCGGGCTACGACCGAACGATCGTGCTGTGGGATGTCGCATCCGGCAATGTGGTTCGGCGTTTGACCGGACACAACGGAGCCATCTTTGACTTGGCGTTCTCGCCCGATGGAACAGTGTTGGTCAGCGCTTGTGCCGATGAGACGGTGAAGGTGTGGAATGTCGAGCAAGGCATCCGACTGGACACGCTCAGCCAGCCCGAAGGCGAAGTGTTTGCCGTCACCGTGACACACGACGGACGACACATCGTGGCGGTCAGTGCCGACAATCGACTTCGCGCCTGGCGATTGCGATCGACCCAAACGCCGCGTATCAACCCGTTGGTGGCCACGCGATTCATGGACGAGACGCCGATCGTCAACTTCGCGATCGCCCCGGACGACCAATCGCTTGTTGCCATCTCGGAATCCGGCAGCGTCAAACGCGTTCGCATGTCCGATTGGCAACCGGTGGCGTCGCTGGAGTCGCTTCCCGAGTCGGGCACGGATCTTTTTATCACCGCAGACAGCGGACAGGTGGTGATCTCGATGATGAACGGACAAGTCGTCTCTCGCCCCTTGCCGCCGATCGAATCGCAGAGCACGAGCCGCTCGGAACAGGAACTGCAGCCCGTCTGGATGGACCTGGGCGACGCGATTTCACTGGACGAATCAACCTTGCGTCAAACGCTGACAAAGGCCGACGCCGCGGCAGATTCCGCCGGCATCCTGGATGTCGACCGCAACGTGTCGATCAAGGGACAAATCGGCCAGGCCGGTGAAGTGGATCTGTATCGCTGGCCGGCACACCAGGGCGAAGTCTGGGCGATCGACGCGGACGCTGAGAAGGACAGCCGTCTCGACCCGATCGTCACCGTGCTGGACGCCGCTGGCGAGCCCGTCCTGAGAGTCCGGTTGCAAGCCGTTCGTGATTCGTACTTCACCTTTCGAGGTAAAGACAGCGAGCAGATCAGCGACTTTCGCGTGTTCAATTGGGAAGAGATGCAGCTCGGCGAGTACCTGTATGCGGCCGGCGAAGTGACGCGTTTGCAAATGCATCCGCGCGGTCCCGATTCGGGATTCAATGTGTATCCCGGTGAAGGGAATCGTTGGACGTATTTCGGAACCAGCGGCACGACCCACGCGCTCGGAGAACCGGCCTACATCGTTCGACCGTTGCCGGCCGGTGCCGAACCATTGGCCAACGGATTGCCCGTGTTTGATGTGTACTACGAAAACGACGATGACCCGCAACGACTGGCGGGCAAGAACAGTCGGTTGTTGTTTACCGCTCCGGCCGATGGGCTGTACACCGTTCGCATCGGTGACACGCGGGGTGAAGGCGGTTCGGCGTACGGGTATCGGTTGGCCATCCGCCCGGCACGACCGGGATTCCGACCGACGACCAAAGCCATCAGCAAACCGCTGCATCCGGGCACCGGACGCGAATTTCAAGTCCAGATCGATCGGCTGGATGGATTCGACGGCGCCGTGACATTCGAAATCGACGGGCTGCCGGATCGGTTGGTCAGCAATTTCCCCCTCACGATCGAAGCCGGTCAACGATTCGCAACGGGCGTGATTTGGGCGGATCCCAACGAAGAAGGCTGGGATGGCGAGATCGAACCGACGCTGACCGCATCGGCGATGATCAACGCAACACGCGTCGAGCGGCAGGCGGGATCGCCGGGGAAATTAAAATTTGATCCCAGCCCGGCACAGGTCGTCCCGATCATCAAACCCGTCGATGCCGAGATCGCCGCCCACGAGAATTGGACGCTGCAAGTGCGGCGGGGCGAGACGGTTTCGGCACGCGTGTTGGTTCAGCGTCGAGACGGATTTGAAAATGAAGTTTCATTCGGCAAAGAGCAATCCGGGCGCAACGCCAGCCAGGGCGTTTACGTCGACAACATCGGACTGAACGGATTGTTGATCGTTGCCGGCGCGTCGCAGCGAGAGTTTTTTGTGACCGCCGATCCCACCGCCGTCCCCGGCAAACGCTCGTTCTTTCTGACCGCCGGCGTCGACGGCGGATTGGCCTCGCACCCGATCACCGTCGAAGTGCTGCCGTAACGGCATGCTGTGCATGCCGACATCGCTGACGATCGGTACGGCATGCTGTGCATGCCGGCATCACAACCGTCCGCCGTCACGCACAGCGTGACCTACCGTCTACCGTCAGCCGTCGCGGATTGAGTGGCCGTCTGCCGATTGGTAGGGCATGCTGTGCATGCCAGCATCACGTAAGACCTACGCCAGCACTTCGTCCACGATCCGTCCGTGGACATCGGTCAGACGGAAATCGCGTCCGGCGTAACGGTAGGTCAATCGTTTGTGGTCCAGCCCCATCAGCCGCAACAAGGTCGCGTGCAGGTCGTGGACATGGACACGATTTTCGACCGCCTGGAATCCGATTTCGTCGGTCGCCCCGACGGTTTGTCCGCCTTTGACGCCGCCACCGGCCATCCACACGGTAAAGCCGTAGTGGTTGTGATCACGGCCGTTCATCTTGCCTTGGTTGGTGCCTTTGCGAGGCATCTCGACGACGGGGGTGCGGCCGAACTCGCCTCCCCAGATCACGATCGTTTCGTCGAGCAGTCCGGTGCGTTTGAGGTCTGCCAACAACGCCGCGATCGGCTGGTCGACCTGCTGGGCCAGTTTACGGTGCTGCTTTTCCAGATCGTCGTGATTGTCCCACGGTTGTCCCGCACCGGTGTAGAGCTGCACGTAGCGAACGCCGCGTTCGACCAACCGTCGCGCGATCAGGGTCTGGCGCGCAAAGTCACCGTCGCCGTACTCGTCACGGACCGACTGGGGTTCGCGCGTGACGTCGAACGCGTCGGCCGCTTCGCTCTGCATCCGATAAGCCAACTCGAATGATTCGATCCGCGACTGCAACCGTTCGTCATGGGGCCGGGACGCGGCGTGTTGGCGGTTCAGGTTCGCCAGCAGGTCCAGTTGTTGACGTTGATCGGTCGCGGCAACCAATTCGCTGCGAATGTTCTCCAGCAACCGGTCGACTTGACGGTGGCTGGTGTCGACATAGGTCGCTTGGTACTTGCCCGGCAAAAACGCGTTCTGCCAGTTCTGCGACTCCTTGATCGGATAGCCGCCCGGGCACATGGTCACAAACGACGGCAGGTTGCTGTTTTCGCTGCCCAGACCATAGGTCAGCCAAGATCCGACGCTGGGACGAACCAAACGCGATTCGCCCGTGTTCATCAACATCAGTGACGGTTCGTGGTTGGGGACATCGGCGCGCATCGAATGAATCAAGCAGATGTCGTCAATGTGTTCGGCCGTTTTGGCGAACAACTCGCTGACGTGAATCCCCGACTGTCCATACGGTTTGAACTTGAACGGCGTGCCCAGGACATTGCCGGTGGGGCGTTCGGTTTTCAGTTTTCCCGTCGGCGCGGTCTTGCCGGCATAATCGTTCAGTCGCGGTTTGTAGTCGAAGGTATCGACTTGGCTGGGGCCACCATTCATGAACAAATGGATGACGTGTTTGGCCTTGGCCGGAAAATGCAATCCGGTCGCCGTCGCATCTCGGGCAAGCAGGTCCGAGAGCGCCAAGGATCCCAGTCCGGTGCCGCAGCTTGCCAGCAGTTGTCGTCGTGTCAGCATCGTGTGGGTGTAGCGGGCGGAGTCAAAATAACCAGAATCGTTTCTTCGAGACGTCTTTGCGATTGACGTCCAAGACTTCGTTGTAGCCGGCCTTGTCAAAACGTTTCAACAGACTTTCGGTGCCGTATTTTAGTTTGAAATCCATTTCGTTCTGCAGCAATGGGATTGCGGCGAGGAAGTAGATGGACTTTTCGTCAGAGATCTTCAGTCGAATGAACTCTTCGTTGGTCGTCGATGGGAACGTCAGCAACCAGCCGATGAAGTCGACGCTCGGGTCGAGCGGGTCGGCGGGGTCTCCGTTGGGGATGGTGTGACCATCAAACAACCAGGTCTCGTATTCGTGCGGAAACCGGGCCAAGAATTTCAGCCACTGGATCGGCCAGTAGTTGGTCGTGTCGCTCAACGATTGTTCGTCCAGTTTCCAATCCGGCGGCAGGCAGAGCATCAACTCGGCGTAGGCCAATTCTTCGGCACCCTCGGGCGGCGACATCGGACGATCGCTCATGCCGGTGGTGATCAGCGTGTGGAAGGGACGCTCCGACGACGGTTTGACCCAGTGCACGTCGATGTGCACCAGATCAGAAATCAGCTCATGCCAGACGCTGTCGACCTCGCCAACGTGTTCAGCGATATGAGCCTCGACACGTTCAATATTCTCGCTGTCGCCGATCGCCAATTCAAACTCGCGCGATCTCGCTTCATGGCGATAAACCGTGCTGCCGCCGTCGGTCACTTCGTCCGGGATCTCCAGCGGCGGAAAAGGGACTTCGATCGTTTCGCCACAGCCGCCGCATCGGGTCTTTTTTCCCGAATGCGTTTCGCTGGCTTTATAGCGTTTGGCGCATTTGGGGCACCGGAATTCTACGTCCACCTCGATTCACCGCTCACGTTTGCGTCGCTCAGATTTCAACCAACGCAACAGTCTAACAGTTGTTCAGCGGCGGAATTCCGGATGCCTCTTTCAGCTGCCTATTTTTCGGCCAATTCCTTTGCCGTCTCGCTCCGTCCCGCCGCGGCGATGACTTCGGGATGATCCAGGACCAGGTAGTGACCGTGGTCGGCAGTGACGATGACCGCGGTATGGTCCCAGGCGTTGTTCTCGTCGACCCAGTCCATCACTTTGACAAACGCGGCTTCACCGCTCAGCACGGCGCCGATGCTGTTGTCCAGGTTATTGGCGTGGTTGGCCCAGTCCACATCACCGACTTCGATCATCAACCAAAACCCGTCGATCGACTGTTCCAACACCAACAGCGCCGCTTCAGTCATTTCGGCGAGTGTCGGGTTCTCGTCGATGTCGGCTGCGGAATAGATTTCCGCGTCCCCGACATCGGCGGCCGGGTCATAGCCACCGTCGGCGGTCGCATACGGCAGATGGCCGCCCCGGGTTCCAAAGAATCCGAGCAATCGTTCCTGATTGTCCGCCGCGGCTTGGGCGGCACGGTGCAGCGACTTGCGACCCGATTTCCCCGCCGTGCGCTCGACGACTCGGTACCGTCCGCCGTTTCGCAGATCGACCGTCCGCAGGTCTTCTTCATGCAAGTATCGGTTGCCCTTGGCAAAGTTGGCGCCTTGAAGTTCGTCTTCGTCCTTGTGTTCGCCCCAGCCGGCGCCCAACAGCACGTCGATGCCCGGTAGCGGATCGTTGCGATGGGCTGCGGACGGCAACCCGATCAGGTCACGGGCGAGGTCTTGATAGTCTTTGCGTGAAACGTTGTTCGCGTAGGCCGCCGCGGGAGTCGCGTGGCTGACGGGAACATTGGTCACCACGCCGATCATGAAGTCCTGGTCGCGTTGCAACTCACGCGCGAGGGGGACGATTTGCGATCCATCGAGCGCGACGTTGATCGAACCGTTGTACGTCTTGATGCCGCTGCACAGGCTGGTGCCCGAAGCGGCGGAGTCGGTGACGGTATGCGGTCGTGAAAGATCTTGGCCGATCAAGTACCCGCTACCGTTGCGTTCATTCCACGGCGTTCGCCCGCCGAGTCGGACGTCGTAACCGAAAGACGGTTGCTCGCTGACGCTGAGAACCCGTTGCGCATCGACGTCGATGGTCGCCTCATCGGCGGCCGAACTGGTGGAAATCAATCCGTAGTCCGTCAGCGTGCGTCGGTCGGTTTGAAACGCCAACCCGGTACCGCGACCGGATTCATAATCGATGCGACCGGTTTTGTAGATCGCGGCGGCCCGCGCGGTTTGCCAATCCATCCCGTCAAAGACCAGCATGATGATGTTGCTGTAACCGGCATCGATGGCCGCTCGCTGCAATTGATAGACATCGGTCTCATCAAAGTACATCGCGGTCGGATTGATCGAACTGGCCGTCGAAGACCGCTCCAATGGTTTCAATCGCTGGGCGTCGGCGTACAGGCTGCCCCGTTCACGCCAGTCCGAAAGGGTCAGACCGAAGGTGTAAACCGGAACCAAGCGGTTGCTGTGTTCGTTCCAACTGCTGTACTTGGTCGCGTCCAAGCCCCAATGACCGTACACGGGTGTTTGTGTCTCGGCCGCCCGCTGTTGCAACGCACGCATCATGTCCCCCCGCCCCGCCGCCGGCGGTTGTGATCTGGCCGGCTGTGATTTTGCCGTTCCGCCGGTGGTCGGCTGCTCGGCCGAGGCGACGGCGGTCAACGTGACGAGTGATGCCAGCGAGGCCATCAACAGTCCCAGGGCAGGTCCGAAACGCCGATCAGAGATGGCTTGGCGAGGATCCATGGTCGTTAAGATTTCATGAAGAAACGGGGCTCGTGCGATCGCGTCCGCAAGCGGCATCACATGCCGCGTCCCATACGGAAACGAATCGTGTTTGGAGGGCGGACAGAATAGTCGCTGTCGAGCCGTTCTCCGAGTGGGGCTCACGCCAATTCTCGAATGCTGACCGACCCCTCCGAGGCGACGACGATATGGTCCAGCACCGTGATCCCCAACAGCTTCCCGACTTCGGTCATCCGATCGGTCACTTGGTGGTCCTCGCGACTCGGTGTCGCATCCCCTGAGGGATGATTGTGCACCAGGATGACGGCCGAAGCGGAATCGCGGATGGCCGGCCGAAAGACTTCGCGCGGATGCACCAGACTGGCGTCCAACGTGCCGCGGGTGATCAGATGCGTGTTGATCGGCAGGTGTTTGGTGCTCAGCGTGACGATGTGAAATTCCTCTTGGACCCCGCTGATCGCCAGCCCGCTGAACGCGTCGTCACAATACTCCACCGCCGCGCTGGTGCTGGTGATCGGAGCGTGCGCCCGGCGATGTTGTTGTTCATGCCGCGCCACGCGGCGTCCCAGTTCGATGCCGGCCATGATCGCGGCATAGCTGGTCACCGTGATCGCCGGGCTGATGTTTCGCAGTTCGTCTTTGCCGCTGCGTCGCAGATCGGAAAGCTTGTTGGAAAACGTCTTGGACAACCGCTTTCCCGCTTCGATGGCGGATTCGCCCTTTACCCCCACCCGGATCAAGATCGCCAACAGGTCGGCATCACTGAGCGTCTCGGCGCCGGACGACAGCAATCGTTCCCGCGGTCGTTCCTGTTCCGGTTGCGCCGTGACCTGGTTGCCGCTGACTTGGCGTTCGATCCAATGCGACGGATCGACGCGGACCTGTGCGTTCCGCCAAGCATAGGTCTCCTGGTCGGACGATTCATAACGATCCAGAATCCCTTCGCGGACCAGGTCTTTGAGTGCCAACGAGACGAAATGCGGTGTCAGTTCCGTACACCGCTCCCGTGCCTGTTGTTTCGAAAATGCGCTGATGGGCGAGAGTGTTTTGAAGAGTTGAAGAAGTTTTTCTTTGCGTTTCTTCTGCTGCCCCATGGCTGGATCCCGCTGATTCCCTGCGTGATTGGTTCGATTTGATACGCAGATCGTAACGAACCCGAGCCCGTTCGTGGGGTGACTGGTCCCGCCTGTGGGGAATCGCGTCTGGATGGAACGCCCCGCGACGTGCGGTCCGTCCGTCTGCTGGCGGGCCAACCTCCGTCTCAACCATTGCCAGAAGGGTGGATTCTCGGTCTTCGCCAGGCTTGGGTGAACCGTGCGATCGGTCTTCGACGACGCGACCGCCACTGTTCGAGTTGCTAAACTGGCACGCAGATCGTTGCTGAATCAACCAAGCTGCGGTTCTGCCGGCGGCAAGTAGGTGTTTCACACTTGCGGCGAGAGCACCGTCGCGGGATCGGCCCGATCAGAGCGGGCGTACTGAGTGTCAATCCGCCCCATTTCTTCTAGACGAACGAATAATACGAAGATGAAGTCTGCCTACGATTGTGTTGTCATTGGTGCAGGGCCGGCCGGTGGGTCGGCGGCTTCCATTACCGCCGAAGCCGGGCTGGAAACGCTGTTGATCGAGCGAGAACGTGTTCCGCGATTTCACGTCGGCGAATCCCTGATGCCGGAAACCTTTTGGCCACTGCAACGATTGGGCCTGACCGACAGGATTCGGTCGGCGGGATGGCAGGTCAAAAAGAGTGTGCAATTTGTCTCCCACCGAGGCAGTGAGTCGGCACCGTTTTTCTTTCGCGAGCACGACGAACGCGAGTGCAGCGACACGTGGCAGGTCGAACGCAGTGAATTCGACAAGATGCTGTTCGATCGGGCGGCCGAGCTCGGTGCCGACTGCTACGACGAGACCCGTTTGACCGATGTGCGTTTTGATGATGCCGGCAAGGCCATCGGCGTCGTCGTCAAAGATCAATCCGGCCAAACCAAACCGATCGATTGCAAGGTCGTCATCGATGCAACCGGGCAGCAATCTTTCATCGCCAACAAGCTGGGGTTGAAAGAGGTCAATCCCGATCTGAAGAAAGCGGCCATCTGGGGCTACTACCGTGACGCCGTGCGGGACGAAGGCGACAACGAAGGGGCGACGATCATTCTGCAAACCGAATCCAAGGACGCTTGGTTCTGGTTCATCCCGCTCTCCCGCGGCATCACCAGCATCGGCTGCGTCTCCGACAACGACTATTTGCTCAAGGGCCGTGGGACTCCCGAACAGGTCTACGCGGAGGAACTCGATCGCTGTCCGGGACTGAAGCCGCGATTGGAACCGGCGACCCGCCTGGGCGGATTGCGAACCGCCAAAGAGTTTTCTTACATGACCAAGCAACACGCCGGCGATGGTTGGGTGCTGGTCGGCGACGCGTTCGGGTTCATCGACCCGGTTTATTCCTCCGGTGTCTATTTTGCGCTCGACATGGGCGTACGAGCCGGTGACGCCGTCGTGCAAGGCTTCCGAGAAAACGACCTGTCCGGCGAACGACTGGCCGCCTGGGCCGACGAATTCAAACAAGGGGCGATGTGGGTGCGAAAGCTGGTCCATGCGTTCTACACCAAAGAATTCAGCATCGGCCGCTTCATGAAAGAACACCCCGAGCATCGCGGCACGTTGACCGATCTGCTGATCGGACGTGTTTTCAAAGAAGGCGCCGAAAAGATGTTCGACGACATGGAAAAATCGATCCAACAAGCCAAGATGTCGATGGCAACGTAAATGTTCAACAAATCTCTCGTCGCGGTGGCGTTCTTGTTAGTGATCGCCTTCGATGCACCCGCGTTGCCAGCCCAAGCGGCCCCGCCGGAAATCCAACCGGTGCTGCTGCAAATGATCCGCGACGACGCGGTTCATCGAGAGTTGAACCTTTCGGAAGATCAGGTCCGCCAAGTTTTCGCCGCACTGGAACCGATCGATGGGCCTTGGTTTCGCGTCCGTATCCGCCCAGCCCAAGAACGGATCGAGACGATCGATCGATTGTCTGAACAATTGACCGATGCTTTGGCCGAGATCCTGGATTCCAAACAGTTGAACCGTCTGGACCAGCTGCACAACCAGGCTCTCGGGACCCGAATGATCGTTCGCGACAAAACCGCCACCGCGTTGGGGTTGTCGCCGACGACTCGAGAATCGCTTTACGAAGTGTTTGCGAAAACGGACAGCGTTGTCGCAGGCGTCCAGAAACAGTCGCAGGCTCAGTCGTTGGACGCTGCCGACGCCGCCAAGAAAATCGACAAGGCGAAAGCGGACGAAAAGAAGGCACTTGTCGATGCGTTGACGAACCAGCAGAAACGCACACTCAGTTCGTTGACCGGGCCAGCGTTCAACTTTGCAGCCGTCAAACGCATGTATCCCGC
>NZ_JBFHKV010000021.1:0-19842 GCF_041595215.1 Stieleria sp.
ACTCATCTTTTGACCAACCCATTTTTTGACCAACCCATTTTTTGACCAACCCATTTTTTGACCAACTCATTTTTTGACCAACTCATTTTTTGACCAACTCATTTTTTGACCAACCCATTTTTTGATCAACCTCTAGTCAACAACACCCGCCCTCCCCGCAGCAATCGTCGATCGGTAGCTTCACCGATTTTCCGCCGGCTTTGGTGACCTTCGGTGAGCGGGCGACCTGGCCTCCGGTGCAGCCGTACGGCGCGGCGTTTTCCGGCAGGATTTCCGTTGCCGGTGAAATGCCGAGGAAATCTTGCGTGTAAGGTTCACGCTGCATCTTTTCAAAGGTTTTGCGGCAGACCGCGGCTCGGACGCCGCGGGTGAATTCGTGCCCGTCGTCGTCTTTCACACTGGCGTAGGGTCCCCGATACATCACCGCTTCGTTGTGTTCATAGCAGGGCGTGTCGGGATACTTGTAGGCGATCACCGTGACGGACCTGAATTCGATCCCCTCGACAATTTGCCAGGGTTCGCTTTGATAGGCTGGCATTTGGGCGGCCTGGAATCCTGCCCGAGTGAATGCGTCGATGAACTCCTTTTCTTGCAGTGCCCCGCTGATACATCCGCTCCACAGTTGCCCGTCCTGCTGCATGTGCAGCGGGACGGGTTCGTCACTGACGATGTCACTGATCACGGCCCGTCCGCCGGGGCGCAAGACGCGAAAAATTTCCGCGAACAATTTTTCCTTCTCCGCCGCGTCGACCAGATTCAATACACAGTTGCTGACCACGACATCGACGGAATTGTCAGCGATCATCGGTTGTTGTGATCGCATGTCGGCGACGAATGATTCAAACCGCTGCAACGCGGCTTCGCTATCGACCGGGTGATCTGACAGGTACTCATCGACGCGATCGCGATCGATCTGCATGTCTTGAATCTTGCCTTTGCAGAACCGGACGTTGTCGTACCCGATTCGCTGGGCGACGACACGTTGACTGTTTCTTGCCAGAGCCAGCATGTCGTCGTTCATGTCGACGCCGATCACGGCGCCGGATTCGCCGACGACTTGTGCGGCGATGAAGCAGATCTTTCCGCCACCACTGCCGAGGTCCAACACCGTCTCGCCTTGACGGACATATTTCGAAGGGTCTCCGCAGCCGTAATCGCGATCGATCACTTCTTGCGGAATGACTTCCAAGTAGCGTCGGTCATAGTCGACCGGACAACACAGTGCGGGTTCACGCGCTTCGGCGGCCGAGGAATAACGTTGACGAACGGCGGATTCGGTGTTCAAAGTCGACATGGTTGGCGAAGGCTGCTCGCTGAGGAAAAGGAGACGGTTACAACAACGCGCCGCTGCAACTGCTGCCGGCGCCGGCGGTACAACCGTAACAGTGGTCTGCGGTTGCGATGCGGCGGTTGGCAAACTGGTGCAGCGAATCGGTGTTCCAGATCGTCGGCGGCTTGGTTGAATGAGAACCAACGGCGGAACTGCTCGCGGGCAGGTCGATCATCTGGTTGAAGTCACAATCATAGATCGCACCATCCCAGGCGATCGACAGCAGCGATCGGCACATCACCGATTCTGCCGCGGCGGAATTAAAGTTCTCCTCCAGCAGATGCATGTACTGCTCGAGGCGTTGATTCTTGGCCAGGAACATGGCGTAGCGTTTGATCGGAATGTTCGTGATCGTCAGCAGCTGATTGAAACGGATGCCATAGCGCGCCTGAAGTTCACGTTTGTAATCAGCCTGCAAACTCGCTTGGTCGGGCGGTAGAGACGGGCCGGTGGGGTTGAACACCAAGTCCAGCCGCAGCCGGCTGGAATCGTCACCGTAGCCGAGATCGTTCAACCGTCGCAGTGCATCGATACTTTGCCGAAACACGCCATCACCGCGTTGGCCGTCGACGTTTTGTTCCAGATAGCACGGCAGCGAGGCCACGACATCGACGCCATGGTCTGCCAAGAAGGGCGCGGCCCATTCGTAGCCCGGTTGTTGCAGGATGGTCAGATTGCAGCGATCGATGACCCGGATTCCGCGACCGCGGAACTCACGGACCAGGTCACAAAAGCTGGGATTCATTTCCGGCGCGCCACCGGTCAGAT
The DNA here is from genome assembly GCF_041595215.1 of Stieleria sp. NCBI lineage: Bacteria > Pseudomonadati > Planctomycetota > Planctomycetia > Pirellulales > Pirellulaceae > Stieleria > Stieleria sp. The sequence goes on from NZ_JBFHKV010000021.1 coordinate 2,099, forward strand.
CGACGGTACGGAGGGCACGACAATCGCGAGACAGTTCGACGACACGGGCCGCCGTCTTGGCATCCATGTTCTCGCGTTTTTTGGTCGGCCCGGCATCGACATGACAGTGCGTGCAGGTCTGGTTGCACAGTTTCCCCAGGTTGATTTGCAATTGTTCCACCGCGATCCGCCGCATCGGCGAGGCTTCGCGGGCGACCCGGGCGGCGAACGGCTGGACAAGATTGGTAGGCAAACCGGTGTTGATGACCGGCAAAAGTGACTTCATGGACGCAGCAATCGAAGGAACGTGGGGACACGGAGAATAAATGCAAAGATAAGACAATGCTCATGCGGCGTGTGCAACCGCCAGCGGGAATTGCCGCCGAATCCGCCCGCCGATCGAGAACTTTCCGGCCACGACCGGCGTAGCAGTCGCGAGACAGGTACACCAGGCACCACGACCGAATCGACGAACATTGTCTTTGCCGCGAAAAATCGGGTTCTTCTTGCTCCTCGGATTGCTGATCGCCAAAGTGGTCGGCGTCGTGATGCGTGGCCCTAGCCCGATGGTGCTTGACGCCCGGTTTTACTGGGAATTGGGCGGCCTGGTCGCCGACGGTGATTGGTTGTTGATGCAGCGCCCGATCGCCTATCGAACCCCGGCCTACCCGTGGCTGATCGGACTGTTCCGGGCCGCTTGCAGCGATCCGCTGTTCGCCCTGGTTTGCTTCCAAAGTGTGCTGTGGATCGCCACGATCGGATTGATCGCGGCATTGGCGGCGGAGATTTCGCGAAGCCGGCGTGTCGTGTGGGTCGTCGTGGCCCTGGCGATTCCGATGCTCTGTTCGGCCGTGTACGTCACGACGGTGCTGACCGAAACACTCTTCGTCTTTACGGTCGTCCTGCACTTGTGGACGGTCGCCCGGTTTACCCGCCAGCCGACGGTGGCGGGCGGAGTCTTCGTCGGACTGACGCTGGGGTTGGCGATTTTGACGCGTCCGGTGGCGATGCTGGTGTGGATCGCCGATGTGATTTACGTGATCACCTGCTGGTACTGGATTGCCAATCCGGCGACGAAGCATCTTTATCGTCGCCGCGGCTGGATTTGCGTGATGCTGGCCGGCATCGTGACGGTTGCCTGCGTCGGTCCCTGGCTGGCCCGCAATCACGCCCTGTTCGGAAAAGCGATGCTCACCGAATTCGTCGGCCGCAACATTTGGATCGTCACCTTTCAGGACGGCAGCGGCGCTGGGTTGGAGCTTCCCGACTCCGACGGTGCGGCGCAGTTGAAGACCCAAATGGGAGACGGCGTTTGGGCAACCCTGTCCGACGACCAAAGCTGGCGACACACCTGGACCGTCTCCAACGCGTTGACCGCATCGGGAATGGACGACCCCTCGGCGGACCGATTGATGAAGCGGGTGGCCACCGATGCGATCGCGGAGGAACCGTTGCAGTTCGCGAGAAAAGCAGTCCGCCGGCTGGTCAACTTTTGGCGAACACGGGCGACGGAGATCCCGGCTCAGCTGGCCGATCTGGCAGCCGACGGCACCGCGACGCGTGAGCAGTTGTCCGAGAAGTTTTATGGGGGACAGCCGGTCTGGGGCATTAAAGTCCCACCCGTCGATACAGCCCTCCGCCATCGCTGGAGCAATTGGTTGGCCGGCAACACGTTATTGATGTTCGCCACGCTCGCTTCGACGATGCTGTTGATCTGGCGACGGCCCACCCGTGCCGCGGGCCTTTGGCTGGGGGCCATCCTCGGCTATTTTGCCACCGTCACCGCGGTGCTGGAAATCCCCGCGTATCGCTACCGCATGATCGTCGAGCCAATTGTCCTGCTGGTCATCGCGTTGGCGATCGTCTCTCTTTCGACAGGTGCCGGTGGTTTGAAGGTTTGGTGGGGAGGTTTGGTCAAAAAATTTAGTGGTCAAAAAATAAGAAAGAAAAGTGCAGGAACTTCATGAATGAATCACGCCCTCATTTTTTGACCAACCCATTTTTTGACCAACTGTTCCCGAACGACGATCCTACCGTAGCGACCCAGCGAAAATGAACAGTTCAAAGGAAAGCGGGCCGAGTGATCCGACCAGACCGATGGAACTGTCGGTCGTCATGCCCTGTCTGAATGAAGCCGATACGGTGGCAACCTGTGTCGAGAAAGCCGTCCGGGCAATGAAGGAAGCGGGCATCGTGGGCGAAGTCGTCGTCGCCGATAACGGCAGCACCGACGGATCACAGGAATTGGCTGTCGAACAAGGGGCACGAATCGTCAACGTGCCGCAGCGAGGATACGGCGCCGCGTTGATGCACGGCATCGAAGCCAGTCGAGGCAAGTACGTGCTGATGGGCGACGCCGACGACAGTTACGACTTTCTGGAAATCCCCAAATTCATCGACTCGCTACGGCAAGGCCACGATTTGGTCCAAGGCTGCCGACTGCCCCGCGGTGGCGGCCGGGTCCTGCCCGGCGCGATGCCGTTCTTGCATCGCTGGTTCGGCAACCCCGTGCTCAGCTGGCTCGTCCGATTGATGTTTCGCATCCCGATCAACGACATCTATTGTGGGATGCGCGGCTTCACGCGAAAACACTATGACCAGCTCGACCTTCGATCGCCGGGAATGGAATTCGCGACGGAGATGATCATCAAGAGCGGGCTGCACCGCGATTCGCATGGCACGTCTTGGAGCCAGGTGCCGATCACACTTCATCCCGATGGCCGCCAGGCGCACCCGCCGCATTTGCGTACCTTTCGCGACGGCTGGCGAACCCTGCGTTTGTTCTTGGCGTTTAGTCCTACCTGGACGTTCTTCCGTCCCGGCTTGGTTCTGTTGATGATCGGGCTGGTGGGTTATGCATTGGCACTGCCGCAAGTCAAAGTGTTTGGCGCGGCGTTGGATGTCCACACGCTGTTGGTCGCCAGCCTGTTTGTGTTGATGGGATGGCAGTGCGTGTTGCTGGCGACGCTGGCGAGAATCTTTACCGGACGCGAAGGCATGATGCCGCCCCACGAAAAACTGGAACACGTCACCGTCGAGCGTGGACTGGCGTTCGGGATTGCGGCCGGAATCGGCGGCGCCGCGATGATCGGCTTCGTGGTCTGGCGATGGTGGCAACAGGACTTCGGCGCATTGGATTACCCGTTCACCATGCGGTGGGTCGTGCCGGGCGTGACGCTGGTCGCGATCGGTTTCCAGACCGCCATGGCATCGCTGATGAGCGGCGTGTTGATGATGCAGCGTTCACGTCGACTCGATCGGCCGATTGCGGGAACGAATGAGGATCACCCGACAACGCCCGCTTCGCCGCAAGAGACTTTGTCATGAACGATTCGTCGAGCCCGGACATCATTCGTCACGTCGCCGCGGGCCAATTGTGCTGTGACCCCGTCTGGGAAGCCGCCTACAAACGATTTGAAACGCCGGAAGAAGAGATCGCCAAGTTCATCAAACGACTGCGGCGATTCGGGTTCGAAACGTTGAAACGCGACTGTCGCATCGTCGAAATCTTTTGCGGCCGCGGCAACGGGCTCGTCGCACTTGAGCGAATGGGGTTCCGAAACCTCGAAGGCGTCGATCTGAGTGACAGCCTGTTGGAAGAGTATCGCGGGCCCGCACAACTGCACTTGGCCGATTGCCTGGACTTGCCGCTGGATGCGAACCACTATGATGTCGTGATCGTCCAGGGCGGACTGCATCACTTGCCGGACATGCCGACGGACTTGGATCGAGCGCTGGCGGGAGTCCACCGGATCCTGAAACCGTCAGGAAAGTTTTACGTCATTGAACCGTGGAAGACGCCGTTTCTGGTGTTCGCCCATGCCGTGACCGAATTGTCGTTGATGCGAACGTTGTATGCCAAAGGCGACGCGTTGGCGATCATGACCGAGCGAGAACGCGTGACGTACGAACAATGGCTGGGGATGCCCGACGTGATCCGCGAGACGTTCCAACGGCACTTCAAGATCGATTCCTGGAAGACGACCTGGGGAAAACTTGCCGCCATCGCTGCACCGAGAGTCCATTGAACCGTCCCACCCTGCACCACTGGATCGATGGTGAACACCGCGCGTCATCGTCCGCCCACACCTTCGAATCGCTCAACCCCGAAGACGACTCGGTGATTGCCACCGCAGCGTGTGGCGACGCCGGTGATGTCGCGTTGGCGGTCGATTCAGCCGCCAAGGCGTTTGAGCGTTTTCAAGACTTGGGACCGTCGCAACGGGAAGCGATCTTGTTGCGTGCGGCAGAACTGCTGCAACAGCGATCGGCGGACTTTCGCGACCTGCTGATCCGCGAAATCGGCTCCCCCGTCGGCAAGGCGTCGATGGAAATCGGAATCGCGACCCGCGTGTTAAAAGCCAACGCCGCGATGGCCCGACGGATGACGGGGCGGACCTATTCGAGTGACGTACCGGGCCGTTGGAGTCTGGGGTTTCGAAAACCGCTCGGCGTCGTCGCCTCCATCACCCCGTTCAACGTCCCGCTGATCAAAGGCATCAAACACAGCAGCATGCCGCTGGCGACGGGCAACACAGTCGTCTGGCTCCCGTCGCAGCAGACGCCGATGATTGCCGCCGCGATCACTCAGCTGTACCACGATGCGGGGCTGCCCGCCGGGGCGCTGAACATGGTGTTGGGCGACGGCGCGGAGATCGGCGACGACTTGGTGTCCGCCCCGCAGATCGCCGCGGTCTGTTTCACCGGCTCGGCGGCGATCGGACGGCATGTGCAATCGATGTGCGGTCGACACGGAAAACGCGTGACGCTGGAACTCGGTGGCAAGAACCCGCTGATCGTGCTCGACGACGCGAACCTGGACGCCGCAATCGGTGCAGCCGTGCGGGGCGGGTTCATTTACCAGGGCCAGATCTGCATGGCATCGAGCCGCGTGATCGTTGACCAATCGTTGGCCGAAGCGTTCACGGAGCGGTTTGTCGCCGCGTCGGAGTCACTGGGGATGGGCGAGCTGACGGATCCGCAAACGGTGATCGGGCCGATCATATCGGCGAACGCCCGCCTACGGATACGCGATCACCTGGCCGATGCGGTCGATGGCGGCGCAAGCATCTTGTGCGGGAATCGATGGACAAACAATCGAGTGAACCCCACCATCGTTTCCGGTGTCACTGCTTCCATGAAGCTGTTTCGCGAAGAAACCTTCGGGCCGGTCGTCTCGATCGAGACTGCAAACGACCGCCAGCACGCGTTGGAACTCGCCAACGCCTCCCCCGGCATGCTCTCGGCAGCCGTCTTCACCTCGGATCTCGATACGGTGATGACTTTCGCAGACTCTTTGAATACTGCGATGGTTCACGTCAATGACATGACGATCCAGCAAGAACCCGAGGTCCCCTTCGGGGGTGACGGGCCATCCGGCTTTGGCCGCGAAGGCATGGAGACCGGCATCGAAGACTTCACGACCTGGAAATGGGTCACGCTGCGGGGGTGAAGTTTCAGGTTTCAGGTTTCAGGTTTCAGGTTTCAGGTTTGGGATTTGACGTAGTGCCTGGAACTTGAAACTTGAAACCCGCAACTTGAAACCCAAACGCCTGGAACTTGAAACCCGCAACTTACAACTTACAACGAACAACGTTACCTTCAGGATATGGAAATTTCACAAGAACTCGCCGACCGCGTGATGCGGTTGGTCGTCTCGCCGGAATACCGGCCGAGCAAACCCAAACAGATCGCGGCAACACTCAATCTAGACGCGGACGACTATCGGGAACTGCGACGCACGATCAAGCAATTGGTATTGGAAGGTCGTCTGATCTATGCGTCGAATCATTTGATCATCAGCACCGGGGCGATCGGCGGCCCCCTGGACCGGATCCGTGGCGTCTTTCGCATGGCCGCCGGCGGCCAATTCGGTTTCGTCCGGCCAGGCGACTCCGGCGACGGAGCGGTCAGCGAAGACCTGTTCATTCCGCCGGGACAGACCGGCGGGGCGTTCGAAGGCGACCTGGTCGAAGTCAAAGTCCGACCGAGTCGCCGCGGCGGCAGCGAAGGCAGTGTCAGCCGAATCATCGAGCGATCGCGGCGACAATTCACCGGCACGTTCAACATGGTCGACGGCCGACCGGCGGTTTACCTGGACGGCACACCACACGACGCACCGGTCTTCATCGGCGACATCCAAGGCTTGCCGATCGAAAAAGACGACAAGGTGTTTGTCGAAGTGGTGACGTTCCCCGGCGAAAACGGCAAGGGTGGCGAAGCGGTCCTATTGGAACGGCTCGGCAGTTCCACCAATCCCGGGATCGACACGTTGACCATCATGCGGCAATACGGATTGCCCGATGAGTTCCCCGAAGCGGTGATCGACGAAGCGCGACAGCGGGCCGATGAATTCGACGAAGACAACCCTCCGGCCGATCGGCTGGATCTGACCGGACAATTGACGCTGACGATCGACCCCTACGACGCGCGTGATTTTGACGATGCGATTTCGCTGGTCCGTGAAGACGAAGGACGCTGGCGTTTGTGGGTGCACATCGCCGACGTCGGCTACTTCATCCACCCCGGCGGAAAACTCGACCAGGAAGCGCGTCAGCGGGCGACCAGCGTTTACCTGCCCGATCGCGTGATTCCCATGGTGCCGGAAATCATCAGCAATCACCTGGCCAGTCTGCAGCCGGAGAAAGTCCGGTTGGCCAAATCGGTCGAGATCGAAATGACCGATGACGGCACCGTGATCCATAGCGAAGTTCACAACAGTGTGATCCGCAGTGACATGCGGTTGCACTACCGTCTGGTCGATCAATTCCTGGAAGCCCCGGACAAGTATCGCGAGAAGTGGGGCGATGCGATTTGCGACATGCTCCGCGACATGCACTCACTGGCCATGATGATCCGCAAGCGGCGTTTCAAACGTGGCGCGATCTCGATGGACATGCCCGAAGTCAAATTGGAACTGGACCGCAGCGGCAAAGTCAAAGGCGCGTACCGTACGGAGAACACCGAAAGCCACCAGTTGATCGAAGAGTTCATGTTGGCGGCCAACCAAGCCGTCGCGACTTGGCTAGACGACGCGGGGCTGAAGTTCTTGCATCGCATCCACCCGCCGCCGGAACGGCGCAAACTGCGCCAGCTGTCCCACTTCGTTCGTGACTTGCGACTGGGAATTGATTCGGTCGAGAGCCGGTTCGAAATTCAAAACGTACTCGACCGCGTCGCCGGCACACCGCTGGAAGACGCCGTGAACTTCGCGGTGCTCAAGAGCATGAACAAAGCGGTCTACGGTCCCCAGACCGACGGCCACTATGCGCTCGACATGCAGCACTACTGTCACTTCACCAGTCCGATTCGGCGTTACCCGGACTTGACCGTCCATCGCCTGATCGACCGACTCCACGCCGGCGAGAAGACTCCCGATGAATCCGTCGGTGCTTTGTTGCAACTGGGGCACCATTGCAGCGACATGGAACGCAACGCGGCGCAGGCCGAGCGTGAACTGACCGAGCTGAAACTGCTGCATTACTTAAAGAAACACCTGGGCGACACGATGACCGCCGTCATCAGCCGCGTCTTTGCCGACGGCTTTTTGGCACGCTGCATCAAACTTCCCGTCGACGGTTACGTCAGCGTCGACCAGCTTCCGTCGGATCAATATCGATTTGAACGTCGCGGCCAGATGCTGGTCGGTTTCAAAGCACATCATCGCTATCGACTGGGTGATCAGTTGACGGTCAAGATCAGCCGCGTCGACCTGATCCAACGCGAACTGTTCTTGGAACCAGTGAAAAACCACTCGGTCGGCAAGAGCAACCCCAATGACCGCGGCGCGAAAGCCGGCAAGTCCGGCGGCGGCAAGTTGACGCACAAGGAAAAACGCAAAAAGGACCGTCGCCAAAAGGGCAAACGCAAACGGCGTTAGCGCTCGGTCAACGTGACCATCGATTCGACACCTCTTTCTTCCGCTTGCATCGACGGTTCGGGGAGGGCGCAAGCCCAGTACCGCTAATTCGACATTGGCCACCTCACAAACCGTGATGGTGGGCGACACGATGGAGACCGATATTCTCGGCGGCGTCCAAATGGGCTACCGAACGGTATTGACGTTGTCCGGAGGCACGAAACGAAAAGATTTAGACCAATTCGCGTTTGGGCCGGACGTGATTGTCGAATCGATTGCCGACTTGTGCGATGTCGGTGAGTTCGTCCAAACCAGCTTGCCGGTTGCCAACCGTGACGACGACACCGTCACCAACTTCGCCGCCTGGGCCGCCGCCAACGCGTGACAAACGCCGGACAGAATGCCCTTTCAACGGGAAACCGGATCGGAGCGATCCTTTACAGTTTTCCTGTCGGCATCATCCCCTGACGCGAGACAACGCGGGGGCCAGACGACGCGTGTTTCAGTTTTACCGACCCTGGAACCGCGTCCCTTATTCGGTACACTTTTGCTTTGGCGGTCACCGCCGAAACCTTCGCGGCGTGTTGTTTCACCCGCGTCCCTGCCGATCATTGACATCTTTGCCCCGCTTTCTGAGCGACCACGCCATCACCCATTTTCCGAGTGACGCATGAGTCAGGCCGATTCTTCACCACAAACGTACGCGCAAACGCCGCTGGGCGACTGGCATCGATCGGCCGGGGCCAAGATGGTCCCGTTTGCCGGCTATGAAATGCCGATTCAATACGAATCGATCGTCAGCGAACACCACGCCTGCCGCAACGCCGCGGCCCTGTTTGACGTCTCGCACATGGGACGGCTGCGGTTTGACGGCGACGGCAGCGAAGCGTTGCTGGACCGATTGCTGACGCGGCGCGTGACGGATCTGCCGATCGGCGGCGTTCGTTACGGCATGGTCTGCAATCCAGACGGCGGGATTTTGGACGATGTCCTGGTCTCCCATTTGAAAACGCCCAGCGAATCGCGTTACCACCTGCTGGTCGTCAACGCGTCCAACCGGGAAAAGATCGTGGAGTGGATCAAACCCCTCCTCGACGATTTCCCCAGGGTCACGTTCTCCGATCGCACCGAGCTGACGGCGATGATCGCGGTCCAAGGTCCCCTGGCGATGGAGACCTGCAAGCGGCTGTTTTCCTTCGACCCGAGTCGATTGAAATATTATCAGGCGCGGATCACCGACCAATTCTCCAAACCCGTCATCGTCAGCCGAACCGGCTACACCGGTGAAGACGGATTCGAATTGGTCGTGCGGGCCGAAGAGGCGACTCGGGTTTGGGAAAACGTGTTGCTGGCCGGTCGCGACGCGGGGTTCGTCCCCGCCGGCCTGGGTGCCCGCGACACGCTTCGCATGGAAGCCGCGATGCCGCTGTATGGTCATGAGTTGGATGAAACGGTTGATCCGATCACCGCCGGTTTGAATTTCGCCTGCAATCTCGACGACCGAGACTTCATCGGTCGCGATGCGATCGCGGCGGTCAAATCCGCCGGCCCGCGGCGGGTCCGCATCGGCCTGCTGCCCGGCGGCCGCCGACCGGCCCGCGAGGGATGCGACGTGCTTTCGACCGACGGCCAGGTCATCGGCAAGGTCACCAGCGGTGGTCCGTCACCGACGCTCGGTTATCCGATCGCGATGGCGATGGTCGACGCCGAACACGCGACCGCGTCGGAGTTTGAGATCGACATTCGAGGCAAACGTTCGCCGGCCACCCGCGTCAAATTGCCGTTTTACCGGCGTGCCAAGAAGTAGCGGCATCTGTCATACTAGTATTCCGTCTCGCCTTAAGATTCGGGTCAACGGTAGTGGACGACACGAGGAGTCCTCGCAGCTGGCAATCCGAAAGGACTCGTCGCCTCGTCCACTACCCGAAAACCACTCCAAAACCACCTCCAAGGGAACCAGCCAAAGTGTCACGCGACAAGAGCAAACTTCTGTATGCCGAGACCCATGAGTGGGTCGACGTTGCCGAAGAAGGCGGTCAAAAGATCGCGACGATCGGAATCTCAGGCTTCGCCATCGAGCAACTCAACGATCTGGTCTACATGGAACTTCCCGAAGTCGGGAAGACGATCGATGCCGGTGAAGAATTCGGTGAAGTGGAATCCGTCAAAGCGGTCAGCCCACTGTACAGTCCCGTCGGCGGCGAAGTGATCGAAGTGCATGCCGAGCTGCCGGACAATCTGGATCAACTCAATGACGATCCCTATGACTTCGGCTGGATCGTCAAACTGAAAATTGCGGATGAATCCGCACTGGAAAACCTGATGGATTTCGCGGCCTACGAAAAGCAGTGCGCCGAATCCGGTTGATCCCATGACTGATCCACGCCCCGGGCGATTGCTGTTTCATCGCGAGGGCGAATCGGCCTGGAACATGGCGGTGGACCAAGCGATCGCCGAATCCGTCAGCGCGAGCGCCCCATCGGGGTCCGCGCCGACGTACACGCTGCGGTTCTACACCTGGGCCGCTCCGACCCTCTCGCTCGGGTACTTTCAATCCAGCGCCGATGCGTCGCCGCGCTTCGACACCGCCGAGCGGGTCCGGCGCAGCACCGGCGGCGGTGCGATCTTGCATCATCACGAATTGACGTACAGCTTGACCGTGCCCAGCGCGGCGGGTGAACACGGGGCACGAACGGATTTGTACCGTCGCGTCCACGCCGCAATCATCAACGCGCTGCACCGCCACGGGATCGACGCGAGACCTTATTACCTGAACAAAACCCCCGCGGCCAAAACCCCCGCCGCCAAAACGCTTGCGGCCAGCGACGATCCCTTCCTCTGCTTTCAACGCCGCACCGACGAAGACCTGATTGTCAGCGGGTACAAAGTGCTCGGCAGCGCCCAACGGCGTTTCAAACGCTCGATCTTGCAACACGGAAGTCTGCTGCTGCGTGCCAGTGAGTACGCCAGCGAATTGCCCGGACTTGTCGACCTGACCTCCATCAGCCTCGACCCCGAAACCCTTTTGAAGCGAATCAGCGAAGAATTTGCAGCGCTGTCGGGGATCGCGTTCGAATCGGACGTGTTAACCGCGACCGAATGGACCCGTGCCGATGAGATCGTGGCGAGCCGCTTCGGCCGATCCGAGTGGTGGACCCGTCGTTAAGATTGAGTGAGTTGGCGCAGCAATCGCGCACGGCCGCCGAGAATACGATATCCTGACCACCGGTAAGAGAGACAACAGGGTGCGACTGAGAGTGAGCCGAGCGAGATGTTCCAGTGCGCGTTTACGCCAACCCCCTTTCGCGGGCGGGTATCGACAAAGCTGCGGGTGAGCGCAAAACGGCAATTACGGCATTTTCCCCACCTCTGCAACTGTCTACAATACCACCACCCTTGTCGGCCCAGCCACGCGCTTTCCCGTGGCCCCAATCGCTTATCAGCTGCTGACAAGTCAAGTTGCGCAAACCGTGATTCAGCGGAAGTCAAGATAGGAACAGGTGCCGTATGCAAGTAAAGCTGAGGGTCATGACGGGGAGCCACGAGGGGACGGAGATCCCGATCAGCGGTGATAAGTTTTTGATCGGCCGCAGTGAATCCTGCCAGCTGCGCCCCAAGAGTGACTCGATCAGCCGGAAACATTGCATTTTGGTCATCCGCGACGGCCGGTTGCTGATCCAGGACTTGAAAAGCCGCAACGGTACGTATGTCAATGAAAAACGCTTGCCGAGTGATCGCGCAAAGATCCTCTCCGCCGGCGACTCGCTCAAGATCGGCAAACTGCTCTTTGAAGTCGTCATCGAACACGGACTCAAGGGCGCCAAAAAACCACAAGTCGCTGACATCGGTGAAGCGGCCGCGCGAACGGTCCAAGACAGCGACAGCCGATTCGAAGAAGTCGACGTGACCGGCTGGCTGGACGAAGCCGATCAAATCGACCGTGTCCGCAAGCTTTCCGATCCCGACACACGCCAGTTTCGCATCGATGATCTCAAGCGAGCCGAACAGGAGGAGGACGACGACGATTCGTCTTCCAAGGATCCCTCCAGCGATAGCACGGAGCTTTCGGCCAACGACAGTTCCCTGTTGGAACGACTGCGCGAGCAGAGAAAAACCAAGAAAGGCAAACTGCCCGAAGGTCTCAAGAAGTCGATGACGGACAGCTCCAAGGCCGCTGCCGACGACGCACTGAAACGATTCTTCAGCGGACGTTAAACCTTGTCTCCACGCCAGAACCATCGGATGCGTGGCCGACCCGAGCCCGCCGACCTGCAACCTTCGATCGACGGTTCCGGCGGCGCAACCCTCGAATCCAATGCCTCGCTGGCCCGCCGGATCATGGCCCAGGAAAGTGGCGCCTTTGCACTGCTAGTCGAACGCTATCACGATTTTGTCTTCCGCATCTGCTTCGCCATCCTGCGACATCGACAAGACGCCGAAGACGCGACGCAAGACACCTTCAGTCGAGTCGCCAAGTACCTGGACCGCTGGGACCCCCGACGTCCGCTCGAACCTTGGTTGGCCACCGTCGCCGGCAATCGCTCCCGCAGCCATCTCGCCCGCCGCAAAGTCTACGCGCCGCTGACCGACGCCGACGAACCGGAATCGCTGGCCACCCGCCACAACCACGCCGCCGATGCGATGCGTGAAGAAATCTCGTTGGCCCTCGGAAATCTTCCCGACAGGCAACGCATCGCGTTTGAATACTTCCATGAGCAATCGATGTCCTACGTCGAAATCGCTCGACAGATGCGATGCCCGATCGGCACCGTGAAGACGCTGGTGCATCGCGCACGGCTCTCCCTGATCGAACAACTCAGGCAACGAGACGTCGTGCCGGGCAACACGGTTGGCACTGCGCCGCAGCACAAAGGGGCTTTGAAATGAGATGCGACCAGTTTCACGATCGGTTGGATCAGCTCTTGGACGCGCGACAGGATGTCGGCCAAGACGCCTTGCTGTGCGACCATGCCGACCAATGCCAGACCTGTCGCGACAGCCTGCAGATCTGGTGCACGATCGATGCCTTCGTCTCGCCGGAAGAACCCCTTTCGCCTGCTGACGCGGCAACGCGGATGCCCAGTCGCCGCGGCGTCCCCATGGCCACGACCGGGAGATGGGCCACCGGGGCATGGGCGACCGCCGCAGTCATCCTGGTGTGCGTGGCGATTGCCGGTCGCCGGCTGTCCACCGATCCCTCCACCGGTACCCCCGAATCGCTCGCGGTCGCATCGCTGATCACCGACGGAACCTTCGCTTCCCACATCCCACCCTCCCCCGGCGTCGCTGAGCGTGCCCAAGCGACCTCACTCAACGAACCCTCGCGACCACCGACCGCGGCGCTCAGCTTGTCGACCAGCCAGTGGTGGAGTGTGGTCTCGGACGAACCCTGGGTGCACCACACCCTTCCAGCCGTTAACTCCGTTCGAATCGGAGTCGCACCGATTGGTCGTTCGATGAAACAGGCGATTGCCATTCTGATGATCCAGTCCGGCTCGACTACGATCGATGCACCCAACTTGACGCCGACCATCCAACCGAAACCCTTCCAGGAACAGACCTCCACCCTCGATTCTGCGATCGGTTTCGCGTCGGTGGTCTAGGCGGGGGGAGGTGACGCTGGGGACGTCGCTTCTTTTACTACAGGATTTGCCAACCGATTCAGATTCTCTCCCTCTGGGAGAGACGGCGTTTGCGCAGCAAGCAAACGCCAGAGAGGGCCGGCGCTGCGAAAGTCTTGACGACTTCCGCTACGATCAATTCCAACACTAATACAATCGACGTCCCGTGCGTCACTGACCATGGTCTGACGCACAACGTCACCGACGACTCTCACGTGGACGAACAGGGCAATCGAATGATGATGCGACTGCGACGATTCCGACTCCCCTCGCTCGCCGCCGCCGTGATCGCGGTCGTGGCGCTAGGCTCGATTGCAAGCGCCGACCAACGGATCGTGCTCAAAAGCGGAATCGCGCTGGAAGGCTTGTTCGCCGAAATTGCGTCGCTGAACCAAGATCCGTTTCAAGCCGGCGGACGGGGGCAACCCAAGTCACGGCCCATTCTGTTAGTGGATGACGGTCTGCGCCGCGTCTACATCCACGAGCGCGGCATGGTCGCCGGTCCGCCGCAAGATGTCCGTGGTATTGAGCGGACCATTGAATTCAAACAATCCGTTCCGCTCGCCGGCAGCGCGATCCAGGGCATCGGCGACATCCTGGGCGTTTCGGATTTCAACGAGTATGGACGACGAACGATCACGATCCGGGGGCCGACAGGCGCGGCGATCGACATCGTCCAAGGCATCACGGAATTGAACTCGCGTTACGCAAAGGTCGAGGCGCTCACCTCGAGACCTGCGTACGAATGGGACATGCGTGTCGCGACCAGTTCGATCATGTCCGATACCCTGCAACGGATCTTTCGCCAACGGATCGACCAAACCGACGTCAACGAACGCCTGACCGTGGTCCGCTTCTTCATCGAAGCCGAACGATTTCGCGCCGCCGAAGAAGAACTGACCCGGACGATTCGTGCTTTCCCAGAACTGAAGGACATGAAAACCCAGTTGATCGGCATCGTCAATCGACAAGCCAATCAATTGATCGACGAGGCCGCGCTACGGGCGAGCGTGGGACAAGAAAACTATGCCCGCACGGTCTATCAACGATTTCCGATGAACGCCGTCGGCAGGATCACGCGCGAGAAAGTCAAAATCGCGTCGGAGAAACTGGCCGAATCCGATCAACAAGTCAAAGACCTGGTCGAAGCGTTGCGCGCCGATTTGGCCAAGCTTCCCGAAGGCCAACGGGATTCCTTGCAAAAGGTGTTCGGCGAAATTGAAAACGGTCTCAGCTCGGCAACCCTGCCCCGCTTGAACGACTACTCGCGATTGCGAGACTCCGAAACCGTGACGTTGGAAGAACGCGTCGCCCTGGCGGTTGCCGGTTGGCTGATGGGTCCCGGCTCGGGTGAACAGAACTTGGTCGTCGCATCGTCCTTGGTCCAAGTCCGTGACCTGGTCGCCGAGTACCTGGGACCGGCGGATCTGGCGCGGCGGCCACAGATTCTCGAGGAACTGCGAGGCATCGAAGGTTCCCAGATCGAGTATGTCGCGCGATTGCTGCCGCAACTGTTGCCGGTCAAGGAGTGGCCGGATGGATCAGAGGATCCGACGATCCCCGGGATGTTCCGTGTCGGAAACATTGCCGGTGCGGAACAAGAGCAAGATTCGCTGATCGACGAACCCGCTTACTTGGTTCAACTGCCGCCGGAGTACGATCCGCATCGCGAGTACCCGTGTCTGGTCGTGCTGGCTCCTCCGGGATCGCCACCGGAATCGGAGCTGGCCTGGTGGGCGGGTGATTTCGATGCCTCCCAAGGCACGCGGATCGGACACGCAACCCGCAACGGCTACATCGTCGTCGCGCCGCAATGGGGACGGGCGACACAGCGAAGTTACGAGTACACGCCGCGTGAGCACCATGCCGTGCTGTCATCGCTTCGGCATGCGATGCGTCGCGCGTCGATCGATGCCGATCGCGTCTTCCTGGCCGGACACGGCGACGGCGCGACGGCCGCTTGGGACATCGCACTCGCTCATCCCGACCATTGGGCGGGCATGATCAGCATCAACGGAGAACCGTCCAAGACGATTCAGCACTACTTTCCCAACGCAGAATACATCCCGCTGTACTTTGTGATGGGTGAAGCCTCCGGCCCCAAGCCACCACTGATCCGCATGGGCGGGGTCTTGGATGACTACATGAATGTGCGAAACGACGCGACCGTCGTGATGTACCGGGGTCGAGGCCGCGAGGATTTTTACGAAGAAATCCCCAAGCTATTTGAATGGTTGAACGTCGCCACGCACGTGCGGAAGCCGATGCCGGAGAAAATCAATACCGTCACGATGCGCAAGGGCGACCAGTACTTTTGGTGGTTGGAGTTGGGGCCATTGAAACCGCTGGTGGAAATCAACCCGGTGCTGTGGGAGCAGGCCGAAAGGAAGCGATCCGGGAAAATCGACGCGTCGGTGGGCGGCGGAAACCAAATCCGCGTCGACGGCCCGTCCGACTCTTTCATGTTGTGTCTTCGCCCCGATATGGGGGTGGATCTGAACGAGCAGATCGTGATTCGGCGAGACCGCGACCGGGTGCCCGACTACTACCGATTTGGTGGTGAACTGGAGATGCTGCTCGAGGACACCCGGCGACGAGCCGACCGCAAACGCCCCTTTTGGGCCAGGATTCGAGTGCCCATGAATGACTGACCTAGGGCTTCAATTTGCACCCTGCCGGCATCCTGACGGCGAGACGGGTCACGCGGAGCTAAAAAAACTGGACGATCCTATTCCCGCCACCGACAATATGGCACTAAATCTGTCGAATGGCGTCTGAGAAAAAAAGGTCCAAGTTTGGCAGCGAACCGTTCCTGGGTTGTTGGGCTCCCATTAGTTGGGCGTTGAATTCCCAAGCTGCAATCGAAACGCTTGCCGACGCCACATTCCCACCGTCCCTTCAGTCCGTCCCTTCGATCGGCCCACCCAGCGGCCTGTGCGGCGAACTGATTTCCCCATCCTGTGATTTGCATTTTGTCCAAACCGGCTGAATTCGAATTTCTTGCCCCACCCGTCGGCGACGCGGACGTGGTGGATGATGTTGTCACCCTGGGACCGGCCGATTTTCAGCGGATCGGTATCCAGCCGACCGAAACTCGACTTGCAGTGATCCGTCACGCGGCCAGCCGCGCCGCCAAATCGTTGGCCAGGCGACAGCTGAGCGCCCCGAACCCGATGACCGAACAACAACTCTCGCGAATCGCCGTTTCGACGTATCGGCTGTTGGATCCGCGGCAGCGAATGGATCGTCACTCCCGCGCCCATGTGGGCCGCATCCGTCCCGCCGCCCTGTATCGGGCCGGGCGAGCGGAATTCGCTGATGGTCAGATTCTGATCCAATCCTGCGAAGCGTCTGAGTCGTCGACCGCGACCCATCACATCGACGAAGTGTGTCAGGGGCGAGCGTTTGCAACGGACGTGACGACGTTCCAAAACGTCCGGCCGACGACGGCAAAGCCAGCAATGACGCTGCGACGTCTTGCCACGCGTCCCAGCCTGATCCTGACGATGATCGTCACCCTGCTGTTGACGGCCGGGGCGGTGTGGAATTGGGGACACAATCGAAACGCTGGGCCAGAGCGATCGCTGCCAGCGGCGAACCGTCGCTGAGCGGATCCGCGCCCGGATTCTGTCCCTCGCTTTGCAGGCGTCTACAATCAGACACGAGTGAGGCTCGTTTCTTAACTACTACGGATGATTGTGAATGAACGTCGCGACGGCAGCACCAACCGCAACGACTTTGAAAGAGTTGATCGACAGCGGATGGGAATCGAAATCGGTCAAGCGTGAGATCCGCGATAACTTCACGCGGATGCTGGCCAGCGGCGAAGAACTGTTTCCCGGAATCGTCGGCTATGACGACACCGTGATCCCGGAAATCAATTTGGCCCTGTTGGCCGGTCACGACATGCTGTTCCTGGGCGAAAAGGGACAGGCCAAAAGCCGCATCATGCGGATGCTGACCCGGTTCTTGGACGAGTGGATTCCCTTCATCGACCATCCCGAGTTGCCCGTTCACGAAGACCCGACCCACCCGGTCACGTCCCTCGGTCGAAAACTGGTCGAAACACTTGATCCGGAAGACATCAAGATTGGCTGGTGGCATCGCGACCACCGGTATTCGGAACGATTGTCGCCGGGCACCAAGTTCGCAGACATCATCGGCGAGATCGATCCGGCGAAACTGACCGGCGGCGTCAGCATGAGCGCCGAAGAAGCCTTGTCGTTCGGGCTGATCCCGCGAATGCATCGCGGCATCTTTGCCATGAATGAATTGCCCGAACTGGA
>NZ_JBFHKV010000022.1:0-19722 GCF_041595215.1 Stieleria sp.
GACCAAACCTTTGCCCAGGCCAAGTTGAGTACCGCAAGTGGTGCGACAGCAACGTTCGGCGGGTCGCCGCGGTTTGTGTTGGAGAATGTGTCGCTGGACTTGGGCACGTTCATCAGTGACTTTGCCGGGCCGGTGTTGGACAAGGTCAAACAGGTCATCGCTCCGCTGGATCCGATCCTGGAAATCCTGCAATCGGAGATCCCGGTGATTTCGGATCTGGGAACACCGGTGACCTTGCTGGATCTGGCCGAACAGTTCGGCGGCAAGAAGTTTGATCGCGGGTTCATCGACGCGGTGATCGCGGTCAAGTCGGTGATCGATTCGATCCCCACCGGAAACGAATCGATCATGTTCAGTTTCGGCGATTTCGTGATCATGGACGGCAGCGGCAAGAACGACCTCCGCGACGAATCGAAATCACTGGCGGACACCGACACCACGGCGGATCCGAGTTTCAATGTCGATCAAGCATTGAACAACGCCTCGGGCGGTACCCCTCAAGGCAAATTGAAGTCCAAGGGGTTCATCAATCGGCTTAGGGGACTAAACGGTTTCTCGGTCCCGTTGATCTCCAACCCGTCGTCGATTTTCGGATTGATCACCGGCAAAACGGTCGATCTGCTGTACTACGACATGCCGCACCTGAATCTGCCGTTTCAGTACGCGCAGTCCTTCCCGCTGTTTCCGATTCCCGGCAGCATCCGGTTTGCCGGACGAGCGTCCGTGTCGGTCAACGTCGGCTTCGGTTTTGACAGTTCGGGCATCGAAGAATTTAAGATCAGCGACGATCCGCTGGACATCTTCAACGGATTCTTCGTCAAGGACAATCCCGGCAATGAACTTTCGTTCGAGATCGAAATCGGTGCCGGCTTGGCGGCAGGGGTCGCGGGTTTTGTCGAGACCGGTGTCGAAGGGGGACTGTTTGCCCAAGTCGGATTCGATCTGGCGGACGTCAACGAGGACGGGAAGCTGCGGGTGGAAGAAATCGGCGAGCGGTTGGACATGGGGGCCCACTGTATTTTTGACACCAGTGGATCCATCGGCGCCTATCTGGATTGGTTCTTCCAGGTCTCGGTGCTGGGCTTCCTGGTCGTGGACGAACGCGGCGAACTGGCGCGTCAGGAACTCGCCGGGTTCGACGTCGTCTGCGTGCCAGAAACTCCACCGAGGCTGGCCGATCCCGCCGGCGGTGTGCTGACGTTGAACATGGGAGACCGCGCGGCCGCACGCGGTACGGGCGACCTGGCCGACGCGACGGTGATGCTCGATGGCGAGGGCCTACCGATCGTCGATGCGCAGGGCAATCTGGTCTTGCGCGGCGAACGGTTTGAGATCGATCAGCGGACGATCGACGGCGAGGAAAGGATTGTGATTTCGTTCAACGGAGTCGAAGAAAAGGAAGAAGTCCTCGTCGACGGAAACACCGAACGTGTGACCTACAGCTATCCCGTTTCATCGCTGACAAAAATTGTCGCTGCGGGCGGCGCCGGTAACGACACGATCATCGTACGAGCCGGTGTCACACTGCCGCTGGAAATCGACGGCGGCACCGGTGACGATGTGATCAACGTTTTGTCCAATGATCCGGCGACGGCACCAAACACGATCATCAACGGCGGCCCCGGAAACGACACGATCATCACCGGAGCGGGCATCGACATCATCAACGGTGGCGGCGGAAAGGATCTGATCCGCAGTGGTGCCGGCAACGATACCGTCGACGGAGGCAGCGGCAGCGACAGCATCCGGGGCGAGGACGGCGATGATGTGCTGCGCGGTGGTGACGAGAACCTGTTGATCTCACACTCTGGCGATGGCGGCGGATTCACTTTGACGTTTGACGGGGAAAAGACGAACGGCATCGCTTACAACGCGCAGCAGTGGATGGTGGAATACGCCATCGAAGGCGTGCCGGGGATCAATGACGTCACGGTGACCGGAGCAGGCACGTCGGGGAATCCCTGGAACGTCCAATTCGTGGATCCGCCCAACAACATCCTGCCCACCTTCGATGACTCGTCACTGACCGGCGGCGCCTTGAAAGTCGCGATCGCCGGGGACCGCATTTCCGGTGGACCGGGGAACGACCTGATCGTCGGCGGAAAAGGCGCCGACACGCTGCTGGGGGACGAGGACGACGATTGGATCGAAGGCGGACCCGACGCGGACCGAATCCTCGGCCATGGCGGCAATGACACGTTGCTGGGCGCGGCGGGCAACGACGATCTGACCGGGGGAGCGGGCGTTGATGTCGTCATCGGCGATGCCGGCAACGACGCGATCCGCTGGACGGGGCAGCGCGACGAAACGATCGTCGACATGCTTGGAGTGGAAAGTATCGTGCAAGTCGACGATGGCGTCGATGCGTTTATCAGCGCCGGTGATGGCGTCGACACGTATTTTTTCACGGCTTCTGCCGGTGCAGACGCGATCGCGATCCGAGCCGCCACCACGCCGGGCAGCTGGACGGGGACGCGACCAGGCGGCACCACGCCGCTGACAGTCAATCAACCGGTGACCGGCGTTTCCTTCGAAGTCGGCGGCCTGACGAATCTC
This sequence comes from Stieleria sp., assembly GCF_041595215.1. Taxonomy (NCBI): domain Bacteria; kingdom Pseudomonadati; phylum Planctomycetota; class Planctomycetia; order Pirellulales; family Pirellulaceae; genus Stieleria; species Stieleria sp. The sequence continues at coordinate 2,557 of NZ_JBFHKV010000022.1, forward strand.
GCGACCGAAGTGGAATCAGTCTCCATCGACGCGGGTGACGGCGGCGACACGCTCGACCTTCAAGACCTGCGCGGCACCGGCGTTGCCAACATCGAAGTGAATGCCGGACTCAAACCGGTTCCGGAAGAACTCCGCGAAGTCACTGATGACGACGGACAACCCGAGCTTTGGCTGATCGAGAACGATGCCGGTGCCATGGTACCCGCCGTTGATGAAGATGGAGTCGCGCTAACCGATGGCGACGGCAGCGCGAAGTTCTATCCGGTCGGCGAGCCGATCCTGGGCACCGAGGGCGAGCCCGAAACCTATGCCGGCGGCGAGCCCAAATTCTATCTCGGCAATGAATTCGTGCTCGGCGCCGACGGCTTGCCCGAGACGTACGACGGATCGGAACCCGTGTTGGCTTTCGGCGGCGAGCGGGTTTATGACGCCCGCGGTATTCCGCAATTCGATGGGGCCGGCGAAACCACGTCGACGCGAACTGTTTTCTACGTCGAGCAAACCGAAGCGGGGCCGGTTCGCCGATCGCGAATCGAAACGGTCTACTCCTACGGCACTCCGAAGGTGCACGCGGCGGGCGAGCACCGCCGCGACGTCGACGGAAACTTGATGTACCACCAGGCCGGGACGAACAAGTTGCATCGGGCGGGGGACCCGATCCCGGGTGAAACGTTCGCTGCCGGAGAAGCAAAACTGCGACGCGCCAATGAGCCGATCTTGGACGCGAACGGTCGGCAACGCTTCAATGGAACGGGATTCGCCAGAGTTGACGAGCACGGACGTCGACTGGTGAAGGCGAATGGAGAAGCGAACTCGGTCGTCGTCGCCGCCGGGCCATCCGTGGAAGACAGCGCCGCCGATACGATCACGATCCACGGCGGGCAGGCAACCGTGATCGGCGATCACCGTTTGGATGCGGATCACTTCACGGCGGACACGCTCGGCATTGGGGTCAACGTGCGGCGAACGGTCGGAACCCAATCCATGACGTACTCAATCAACCATTCCGTCCGTGCGACCGGCGACCGGCTGATCATCAATGCCCACGACGGCGACGACGTGTTGGACGCATCAGCGGTCGTTCGAGATTTCCTGGCCGTCGATCTGATCGGCGAAGCCGGCAACGACATCCTTTCGGGAACACTGTTCGACGACAGAATCTACGGCGGCACCGGCAGCGACACGCTGAGTGGGAATGCCGGTCAGGATCAGTTCTTTGACAGCAGCACGTCGGGCGACATCGACACCCTGATCGAACGGCAGAATGTCGACATGACATTGACCGGAAACCTGTTGTTTGCCGGAAAACTGCGGAAGAAAGACGGCGGACCACTGGTCTCCCAAAAGGAGAAATACGGTTTGGAAGGGGAACTCGATAAGCAATATGAGTCATTGAATGAACTTGCAGATCATTACGCCGCGAGCTATCTGGAGCCCGCACTCGATGCAGATCATCCGACACAGGTGGAAAGCTTGCTCGACGGAGGAACGCCGATCTTTGAACGGGCCGAACTGAACGGCACGGGGCAAACGCTTCAGGTCGCAAGACGCAAAGTTACGTCTGCCGACAACATCCTTGTCTTGAATGACCAGGACGGCTTCGTTCACGTTGGAGATTCGCCGATTGCCGTGACGCCCTGGGTCGGCAGCGTTGCCATGGACAATGGCGAAAACTTGTTCAATCAGAACCCCGAGTTCTACATCGTCAACTTGGCTGGAAACCGGGCGCGTGTCGACATCAACGACAGCGGGAGCTCCGGAATCGACGTGCTGATCGCATACGGTTCTCCCGAAAACGATACAGTCACCCTGGACGCAGAAAACGGTCCTGATGGTCGCCGTCGCGGGCTGATCGAAGTCGGGGCCGGAGTGAGCGATCCGGACGGCGACCAAATCACTTACTCCTCAATCAAACAGGTCACGATCGATACCCGTTCCGGAGACGACACCGTTACGTCACATGACAACATGGTGTTGACCGTGATCAATCTTGGTCCCGGCGACGACACGGCGACGGTGGGAGAGGTCACCCTGGTCCCCAATCCGGATGATCGCTCGATCGAGTTTCCCGATGGTTTTCCAGTTGCCGACCTGCCCAACTCGACCAAGGGCAACAGCGCCATCATGGTCATCAACGGTGACAGCGACGACGACTATTTCGAAGTCAATCGCAACGCGGCGCCGCTGTACTTGCATGGTGGCGACCACGACGACACCTTTGTGATCAATTCGTTTGCGATCCAGGCTGAGGGAAAAGAGATCGCGAACCTGACCAACGCGTTTGGCGGCAGCGGGAATAACCGCTACGAGTATGTCGAGAATGCTCCCGTGTTTATCAACGGCGGTTCGGGAACGGATACGGTCGTGATCAACGGCACTCCGCGTGGCGATACTTTCGTCGTCACTGCCAATTCTGTCGCGGGCGCCGGACGTGTGACCTATTTCACCGAGATCGAACGACTGGAGATCAACGCGGCGGGCGGCAATGACGAGATTTACGTGCTCGGCTCCAGTCCCGATGTTGAGATGATTCTGCGTGGCGGATCCGGCGATGACAAGATTCATTTGGGCGGCGACCACCCCGTGCTAGTCTTTAAACCACCGGAATTCACATTCCAACCACCCGACGTCACCGTCTATCAATCGGTCGACCCTCTTCCCGAGTCAGTCGCCCCGCGAAGTGGTGCGCGGACCACCGATCTATTCTCAAACATCATCTTTGGTGCGGAAGTACGCTGGGGAATCGCACGCAACGAAGTCAATGCGTCCCTGGAGGCACTTCTTGAACAACATAAATCAAGAGAGCTCCCAGGAGCACCGCTGGTAGGGGGAGTTGCGGTCGATGATATCGTCCGCCGCGGCGTCAACAACTCCTACGTCGATTTGCTGATCGATTTGACGTTCGCATCGATGCAGTGGGGCCCCACATGGGGCGGCTTGTTGTCGCTCATTCCTTACATTTCGTATTCTTTTGTCGTTCCCCGCATCGATTATCTCGCGCCGCAACCGCCAAATGAGTCAACAAGGCCGGGTACGCCCATTACCGTCATACCGCCGGCATTCGCCTACAAGGTGCCTCGCAAATTTGACGTGTCGGGAATTCAAGGCAAGGTCACCATCGACGGGGGAACGACGTTCGAAAAGGACGGCGATCAAGTCATCGTTCACAACCAGGAAGGCGAGCCGACGACGGTCGATAAACTGACGGGGACGACACTGGAAGGGCTAACCGCCAGCAGCGTCGAGTACGGAAACCTGGAACACATTGAACTCCGATTGGCTGCCGCGGACAAGGATGTGTTCACCATCGAGTCGACCCATGCCGGAACCACGCGTCTTGTGCTCGGCGGTGGCGACGACATTGTTAATGTGCAGAGCATTCAAGGCGATACCGAGATACTGGGTGGTGCCGGTAACGACACGGTCAACGTAAGCGAAGGTGACAATCCTTCGGTTGACGGCATCAACGCCCGGCTGGTTTTTGATGGCGGTGCAGACATCCAAGAAGTCGTTACGCCACGTCCGTACAGCATTCCCGCAGGGATCAAGGTCCCGGAGGTTCTGGTCAACACAGAACCTGCGACCGGCGAAGAAGGCGATGAGTGTTTCACCGATGCCAAAGGCGATGAACTCTGTTTCGGAGATTACGAGACCGCGCCGGCCGTCTTCAACGTTGAAGGCAATCTGTGGGCCAACGTCGTGCTGTTGAAGGATGGATACATTGTCGAACACTTGGTGCAGCGAACGCTCAACGACGTGCCGATCTCTCAGGGCGGTGTGCCACTCTGGATCGATTTCGATCCGACGAATCCCAATTCAGTCGAGACAATCATCGCCCGCGACAAGCCAAAGGAATACCATGACAGCGACGGTAACCTGCTTTATCGCACCACCCCCCTGTTGATTACTGCCAATGCGTCGACGCCCCTACAAATCTTTGACGTCACGGAAGAACGCAAGTTCTTTGCCGGCACGGACCGCCTGAAGGTCGATAACTCGGGCGTGTCGGACAACGCCATTGGTGTCGTCGCAACGTACAACCGCGGTGTTGATACGTTTGATCCCACTAGTGGTCAGCCGATCTTTCACAATGCGAATGAATTGGCGTTCGGTCTTGACGGCCAACCCGTCCTGCACCAACCGGGCGACCCGGTCGTCTACTTGGGTCATGAACAAGTCATCGACGGCGATGGGAATGTCGTCACAAACGTTCTCGGCGATCCGATCTTACGCACTCCCGGCGAACGGAAATTCTATCTGGGCACCGAGCCGGTTCTCGGTGGGCAGATCAAGGTCACGAAGGTCGGCCAACAATTCGAAATCGTCCGCGATGCCGACGGCCTGCCGGAAATCTATCCCGGCAGCGGCCCCGTCCTAAACCCCGACGGATCACCGATGTTGCACCAACTCGGGGAACCCAAGTTCTACCTGGGCGGAGAACCAAGGCGGCACACCAGCCTGGATCCGGTCCAAGAACTGAAAACGTTCCAACGTTTGACGGGACTCGATATGGTCGGCGGCCAAATCGACTTCAGAGATCTGGACGAAATCGAAATCTCCCTCGGCAGCGGTGACGACACGCTGACCATCCACAACATCCAATCGGTCGGCATGACGACGGTCAATGCCGGAGCCGGAAGCGATGTCATTCGCATCGACCGCGACGGCATCAACTCGGACGGTTCCGCCACGGTCACGATCAACGGGCAGATGGGCGACGGGGATCAACTCGACGTCTTCACTGCGCCCGGCGCGGCAAATGGTGCAACGACGTGGCACGTGACGGGCGAAAACAGCGGACGTGTGGAAACGGATGTGCTGTCGACATTGCTGACCTTCGAGAGCATCGAAAGCTTTGTCGGCGGCGATGCGGCGGGTGACACGTTCATCTTTGCCGACGGCGCCAGTGTTTCTACCTTGCTGGACGGACGCGACGGTGCGGACACCGTCGATTTCTCCGCCAGCACTTCGCCGGTCGTCATCGACCGAGGTCGAGAAACAATCGGCACGGCAAGCTTTGCCAATATTGAACACGCGATCGGAGGAAACGCATCCGACACGCTGATCGGAGAAGATTTGACGAACGATTGGCAGATCACGGGAACGAACCAAGGCAGCATCGAATCGATCGGCGGCGACCCGCTGCTGACGTTTGTCCGCTTTGAGAATTTGACCGGCGGCGACGCCGCGGATCGATTCGCCATCGCCGCGGGGGCATCTGTTTCCGGGGTTGTCGACGGTGGCGGACATGCCGACGACTTGCTGGACTACAGCGGGTGGACGATTCGCGTCGAAGCTGACTTGGCGGCCGGATCGGCGTCCGCCACCGGCGGTGTGATCCGCACTGAGCACGTCACCGGTGGGTCGGGACCGGACCAATTATTGGGAGACGAGCAACCCAATCAACTCGTCGGTGGCCCCGGCGACGACTTGCTCGATGGCCGCCGCGGTGACGACTTGATGATCGGAAACTTCGGCGATGACCGACTGCTGGGCGGCGAAGGACGTGATTTGATGTTCGGCGGCGAAATGTTCGGCCTGGCCAGCAACTATGAATTTGGCACGACCGATTTTCGATTGCCACCTCAATTCTTTGAGACCGAACGCAAGTATTCCAGTGACCCGAGATACTACGGTCGGCTGCCTTCGACCGACGATCCGTTCGATCTCTTCCAGTTTTTCTTCTATTCGCCTTCACACATCAGCCGTGAACGCTACGTCCCCCCACAGATCTCGCCTGCGATCACGCGCGGGCAATCGGTCGAAGGCGACTTTGCCGACGGCGCCGATACCCTGCAGGGCGGCATCGGCATGGACGTTTTGTTCGGCGGAGGCGATGCCGACACACTTTACGGCGACAATGTAACGGAATCCGCGAATGACGGCGGCGATTACATCGACGCCGGCGGCGGCAATGATCTAACCGTGGTCGGCGGCGGTGGCGAAGACGTCATCCTGGGCGGAACGGGCAACGACTTCATCGATGGCGGCAGCGGCATCGACCAACTGTACGGTCACGACGGCGACGACGTGTTGATCGCCGGTCCCGGATCACCCGATCCGCTCAATCCCCTGTTGCTCCGACAAGCCGGGCAAAGACTGTTCGGCGGCGAAGGACGCGACAAACTAATCGGATACTCCGCGGCCGACCAGGGTGAATCAGTCGATGCCGGTGACCAGCTCTTCGGTGGCCCCGGCGGCGACCAGATCTTTGGCGGTTTGCGGATGGACGTGATCGTTGCCGGCGGCGGCAATGACGCCGTGTTCGGTGACGGCGACAGCAACCCGCCGGGAATCGACATCACCCTCGACGGCGGAGGCGATCGGATCTGGGGCGACGGCGGCAACGATGAATTGCGCGGCGGCGGAGGCCCCGACACGATCTTCGGCGGTTTGGGAACCGATCTGATCGACGGTCAGGGCGGGAATGACAAACAGTACGGCGGATCGGGAATCGATATTTTCTTGCTGTCGACCGACGCGTCCCCCGTTCAAAACGACACCATCGATGGACACTTCGGCAACACAACCGAAGGCGACCGGGCCGACGACAACGCGACGGACATCCTGCAAATCGACGGCACCAGCGGCGACGACACGATCTTGATCGGCAGTCGAAACGGTCAGGCGACTGTCCTTTATCGCGGCACCCCGATTCCCGTTCAAATGTTGGATGCCGCCGGCACACCGCTGGTCGAACAGTTCCGCATCTCGGGGCTGGCCGGCAACGACACGATCGGATTCTACACCGACGACATCGTGATCGCGGGCGTCCCACTGCCCACCCTGCCGGACGCCTTCACAACGATTGACCTGGATGCGCTGGGTGAACGTTCGCGCGATTTCGTCGGCGTCTTCGACGGTAACAGCGGCGACGATCTGCTGCTCGGATCGGCGGGTCGCGATCGGATGGACGGCGGCATCGGCAGCGACACGTTGTTCGGGTTCGGCGGCGGCGATCGATTGTGGGGCGACGGCGGCGAAGGCCGGGCACGTGATCGCGACGCCCTGTATGCCGGGCAAGGCGACGATGATTTGATCGGCGGTCAAGGCGATAACCGGCTCTACGCCTGGTCCTTCGATCCCGCGCCCGGACTGTTCGGTGTGCTGGTCGACAACGAAACCGGCCAACTTGTCGACGATGATCTCCACCGCTTGCATCGCATCAACAATGTCCCGGTCGATGCGAAAGACGAACCGGTGTTGATCGGGTTCACGTTGACGGCAGCAGGCACGGCCGGTCAATCGATCGCGATCGAGAACCTGCCGGCCGGCCGCGCGGTCAGCTACTCGCTGCGGCGAGACGGAGAAACAGTCGAGGTCGCCACTGGCGTCTCCACCGGATCAAGCCTTTCGATCAACATCGCGGGCCTGGCCGAAGGGACTTACCGATTGCAGCTCGCCGATGCGACGGATAGCGGAGGTGAATCGTTCCAGCCATTCGCATTCGATCTCGTGTCGACCCTTGACCCCGTGCAGACACGGGTCGTGGATCGCGACATGGTGCGGCTGGAAACGACGGGGCTGAATCGAATGCTGGGAAGCCTGCGCGACGACAGCTTGTTCGGCGGCACGACACTGGACTTCATGTACGGCAACGGCGGCAACGACGTGTTGTACCGCAGCAACGGCACGACGTTTGAGTCGATGGACGGCGGGCTGGCCGGTGGCGAGTGGAAAGAGTACGCCAAAGAGTCCGACCAGGTCTGGTACATCGGCGGCAGCAACGCCAACGATCAGATCGCGGTCAACTTCGTGACCGAACCGGGATTGCTGGCCGACCACCACTTGATCACGCGGTTGACGGACAACAACGGCAACTTCAGCTTCAGCGCACAGGTCCGCTTGGACTTCAGTGCGATCGACGGCGAGGGCAATGAAGTCTGGGACACGTCTGATGACGTCTTGGATCTCGACCAGTTGCTGGCCGACCCTGCGACCCGCCAGCAAACGCTCGAACAATTGGACTTGTCCGAAACCGAGTTGATCAACAACCTGTTGCCGCCCGAGGGCGACTTCTTGGTGATTCTGATCGATGCCTTGGACGGTAACGACACAATCACGGTCGGACCGACGGTTCAAAAATCGGTTTGGGTCGACGCGGGAGCCGGCGACGACGTGGTGAAAATCCAGAGCGGCAACGCGATCCTGGTCGACAAGACGGAAAGCTCGATCGGCGCGACGGGACTGAAGAGCCGCAACGACATTCCCGCCCAGGCGTTCAATTTGTTGACTCCGCGGCGGAATTCGTTGCTCGGTCCACCCGTCAACGCCGCGTTCGACGAAACCGAATTGGTCAGCGGTCAGATCCGATTCAGCGGACTTTCGATCGACAGCCCGACGGACGTGGATTGGTACACCTTCCGATTGACTGAGATGCCGAACCCGGGAGGAAAGATCGAACTGGCCAGCGGATCGCCGATCGATGATCTGGGTTTGAAGATCTACGAAGTTGATCCTCTCGCGACGGATGATCCGCTGAACAAGGACAACATAATCCTGGTCGCGACGGGCACGACGGCCGGGAATCGAGGGGAAGTATCGCTCGGAGGTCTGGCCGCGGGGACAACGTACTATCTGGAAGTGGCCAGCCCAAATATCGTGCCGACCGTGTATGACCTGGGTTTCAACGTCGATAATCAGGCGCTCGGCACCGACGAGTTTCTGCCGGAGATCAGCCTTTCACTCCGTGAAGACATCGTCCGCCGCGACGTGATTCTGGGTGGCGACGGCAATGACATTCTGCAAGGCGGCGGCGGTGAAGACTGGATCTTCGGCAATGCCGGCAACGACGTGTTGACCGGTGGCAAGGACCGGCAAGCGAGCGATTTATTGTTCGGCGGAGACGGTGACGACACCTTCCAGATCATCCCCGACGCGCTGCCGCTGCTGGGCAATCAACCCAACAGTCAGTTCGATCCCGCGACGGAAACCTACATTCCCACCTTCAGCGAGCAATACATCGGTGGCGACGGCAACGACCGGGTGTTGTTCCTGGGCGGCGACCTCGATCGCCGCGGCAATCCCGTGCCGGACTACGCGGCGATGCGTTACAACACCGGGCTGCACCGCTACGAGTTATCCAGTTTGGTTTGGGACATTGGGACTCAGGAATACCGGTACGACGATACCAATACGAATGGCACGCAGGACGCTGGCGAGGCGTTTGAGCAACAATTCCAATTCTTCCAGACCCGCGATGTGGAATCGTTCACGATCGACACGCGCGGCGGCAACGATGTCGTCCGCTTGGATTCGGAGTTTCAGTTCTTGCCGCTGATGGGCAATCCGCTGATGCCCGACACATCCCAGGCGGGGCTCTACGAAGAATGGGGCATGGATCTGGGAGATTTTGAGCAGGGTGCCGGTTTGCCGCTGACCATTCTCGGCGGCGCGGGAGATGACTTCCTGTTCGGATCGCCAACCAGCGATGTAATCGGCGGCGGACCTGGCAACGACTTGATTGTCGGAGGTCCCGGCAGCGACCAAATCGATGGCGGTGGCAACAACGACACGATCTTTGGAAATGAACTCGGCGCGACAACGACGGATCCCTATCCGTACTTCCCGCTACAAGCATCGCTCGGGTTACCCGAGCGGGCGGTGTTTGACTTGGCGATTCCGCTTCAGACCACGACGACAGTCGTTCGTCGCGGCGGTGTCGATCTGAACGAAACCACGACCGTGACCACTCCGGTCAACGTTCCGGCAGGTGCGATCGCCTACTTCTCATTCGATGACAGCGCGAACGTCGGCGACAACTCGGTCGCCGGGGGCCCGGATGCAACGCCGACTGGAGTTGCGTTTGATGCGGGCGGTGTTTCTGGCGGGGCAGCCGCGTTCGCCGGACAGTCAAGCGTGCTGTCGATCGCCAGTGGCGGAATCAACGCGGGCAGTGACTGGACTGCGGCCGCATGGTTCAAGGGGCTGATCGCGACAACCAATCACAACACACTTTTTCACGCCTTCGACCACCCGGTCATCGTCAAGGCAAATGGAAATCAGCTCGGGAACTGGGACAACACGACGGGTCGAACAGGGGACGATCGGTTTCGTGCCAGCGGATACGATCTTGTTCCCTCCGCCTCAGCGACGAACTGGCAACACCTGGTGGCCGTTGGACGAGACGGCGGAACCCATTTCTACATCGACGGTATCTATGTCGGCTTTGCCGACACGCAAGCGGTCGGCCAATTCGATCGAATCGGCAACGTTAGCAGTACTCAGCAGTTCGCCCAGTTGCTTGATGAGGTCTACATCTACGATCGCGCACTCGACGGCGGGGAGATTCGGGACCTCTACGATTCGGTAACGATCTCGCAGCGCGATGCAGTGCAGATCACGGGCGTCGAAGACAACGCATTTGGATTGCAGGGTTCGGAGGGCGACCAAATCGACACGCTCGAATCTTTCGGCGATGTCAACGACGACGGCGTTGAAGACTTCATCGCGCGAGGTACATCGAAGAGCTACGTGCTGTTCGGGCCTGTTTCACTGACCGATCTGGAAGACATCGAAACCTATGCCGAGGTCATCATCGATCACGAAACACTTGGCCGGCCAGCAGAGGGAATGGGCGACATCAACGCCGACGGGATTCGCGACTACGCGTTTGTGACATCGACGAGTGAAGATCTTGTCGTCCGCGTGATCCTCGGGACTGTCGAGGTGACCGAGCGCAACTGGAACGGCGACTACTGGGACAATCAACTCGCCTCGAATCGGCGCACCATTGAACTGCAACATGCCTATTTGGGCACCGGTTCTGGCATCGACAACATCGGCTTGCATGTGCTGCCGTTCTTCGGCGACATGTCAGGATCCCGTGAATACTCGGACATCCTGGTTTATTCAGAAACGACGAGCGGTGTCTATCAAATTCTGGACGGTTCCTACATGACCGGTCTGTTCTACTCCGGCGAGCTGTTGACCCAGTCGACGTCAACCCCGATGGGAATCTTTGATCGTAGCGGAGACATCATCCATAAAGAGTCCAGTAGCGAGACGGGCATTAGGGTCGTTGACAGCCTCACTGCCCCGGGATCGACTCACGTGCTCGTCAAAGGGACAACCGTTGATACGACGATCGATGCCGCACCGCGGAAACTCGAAATCACCGGAAGCCGAGCCATTCCGTTCATCACGTCCGAAATTACTGTATTACGGAGCTTCTTTCATGAGCAATTTTTTACATTATTCGTCACGCCACAATCTTCGCAAACTCCGGCCGTACGTTTCCAGGAAATTGAACATCAATTTCGTGACGCATTTGCAACTGACAGCGGATTCGCAGACCGCTACAGAGTTTCATCAACCGCCGGCTCTTTGACATTCGAGTCAGTAGAGCGTGGTCCAAATGCTGCAGGACTTGTGCTTTTCGAGGATGTAGTAACTCGACCGCTTGGCCTGGATTCCGGAGCAGTTGTTAGCATCCCTGGCGATTCGCAGATAAAGGATTTTATCGTCGGCACAAAGAGTGTCACGCTTGTGCAAGATTCGGTTGGCTTGGATGTTGAATTCACGATCAACGCTCCCGGCGGAGCTGGAGTATTCAACATCACCATCAACTCAGCCACGACGTATCAGAACTTACGCGCAACGATCGAAGCACAATTAAATGCAAACTTAAATCCAGACACAAGTTCTCTCTACGACGTCCAATACGTATCCGGAGATCGCCTTTTCATCGCGCGCGACGGGAATGACGTTCATATCACCGACTTCGAATCGGTCAATTCGTATCCGCTAATTAGCACAGATATTGTGGGCATGCCGAGTCAGACTCTAACCACGGAAACGGGTACGACGTTCTTAACACCACGCTCACGCGTAACTGGTTCGATAGTTTATGATGTCGACAACACAGCATCCGGAACGACACCGTTCCCGGATCAAGTAAAAGTTGTCAACGATCTTAACCTGGACGGGCTCAACGACATTGGATTTATCGATTCGCTCGGGCATTTGAGTGTCGTGTATGGAACGCCGACGCTTGACATGTCATTTCCGTCGCAGCCCGACTTCACGATCACCTCAACGGGAACCGTAATCGACGCCGCGTCCGGAGATTTCAACGGTGATTACAAAGTCGACTTGGCCGTGGGATACGAACTGCCTTCTGGTGAAAATGAAATCGCCATCTTCTTTAATGTTGGCGGTCACATGGCGACAAGTGGATCGACGCTCGACGTGCTCTCAGCGGACACAACGATCACCAGTGCGGCTGACGATGAATTTGCCACGCACGTTTCCGCGCTGCAACTGAACGGTGGCTTGATCGACGATCTGATCATTGGATCGCAGCCGGCATTCAACACGCTTGAGGACGACGTCGTGCCCGACGGCGGTCGACTGTCTGTCGTCTATGGCAGTGAACCCAAAGTGATGTTGGATCTTCCCGCCAGCGACGAGATCACCGTTCTCGAAAACTTCTCCGTTGCCGGCAGCGGTTCCTTCGTCGCCGACCGCGGGACCGGACGCAGCGAAGTCTTTGACAACGGCGGCGACCCGTTTGCACTTGCCGCGGGAGAAGAGAAATGGTTCCAGTTCACGACCCTTGGCGATGGGAAAGCGGGCGATGTCATCCGTTTGAGAGGTGGTGTCATGGCCGATCTGGTCGACGCCGACGGCATGGTCTTGAAAGCGTCGCAAACGATTTTTGACCTGCGAACTCAAGAAGCCGGAACGTACTTCTTACGCGTTTATCGCCAGGACGTTTCCGACGCGACTGCCGACAGTTTTGGGCCCGCGGACATCATTGTCGATACGTTAATGGACGAAAACGATGGAAACACTGCCGATACAGCCAACCTGATTGCGTCGCCGGGCGGATCGGGCATCAGCCTTCGCGAAGCGATCCTCGCGTCCAACAATACAGCCGGAGCCCAGATCATTGGCTTCGCACCCGGCATGCGGGGGTCGATTGATCTTGCAGCGTCGCTGGGAGAGATCCGTATTTCGGAGAGTGTGACGATTGCCGGGCCAGGAGCGGACGCCATCACCATCGACGCTGGCCAAAATGATTATCGGATCTTCCATATCTTTGACGGCGATCAGTCGGTCGATCAGACGGTCGTCATTGATGGATTGACCTTGACGGGAGGAAACGTCGTCGCCGGCCAGGGCGGAGCGATCCGAAACTTAGAAGCGTTAACGATTTCCAACAGCCGGATTGTCGATAATTCTGCCAGCGGGAACGGAGGAGGAATCTTTAGCGCTGTCGGACCGCTGACAGTCCATGCGAGCACGATCAGTGAGAATGTATCTAACGCGACTGGTGGCGGGATCCGCAGTGTCGACGCGGAACTGACCGTCACCGATTCGACGTTCTTCAGTAACATCGCCCGTTTCGGCGGGGGGGGGATTTTCAATCTCCGAAACGCTCTTTCGATTGACAACAGCACGTTTTCGCAGAACGCGGCGGGCACCAATGGCGGTGGCGTCTTCACGGACCAAAACAACGGGAATCTGGTTGAAATACAGAATTCGACCTTTACGCTCAACCGCAGCGATAACACCGGGAATGGAAACGGACTTGGCGGCGGCATCCGTGCTCACAATGCCAACACGATCGTTTTGCATAATACGATTGTCGCGGGTAACACCAATGGACTGCAACAAACGGCCGACGATTATTCTGGTGCGGCGGATTCAGCAAGTTCCTTCAACTTGATCGGCATTGCTGGAAGCCTGACCGGAATCACCCACGGCAGTCAGGGCAATCAAATCGGAACGATTTCCCTTCCCATCGACGCGATGTTGGGTGGCTTGGCTGACAACGGCGGCGCGACCTTCACCCACGTACCTGATGTGTCGAGCCCCGCGATTGATTCCGGTAACACGACCGCGATCGTCGATCAACGGGGGCGTTCGCGACCGTTCGATGGCGATCTTAATGGCGTTGCAGCGGCCGACATCGGTGCCGTCGAAGTTGACAAAGCGTTCTCGATCGTATTCGACGCGCCGATTCGCGGGCAAACGCATGAATCAAGTGCGCATCCCGATCGCGACTTGATCCGTGGCGGCGATGGCGACGATTTCATCGTCGGCAACACGGGGCTCGATCGCATCTTCGGCGACAGCGGCAACGACACCTTCAGGGCCGAACCGGTTGAGATTCGTGACCTGCAGTCGTTCGAAGCCCCCGCCAGCTCGCTGCCGCCGATCAGCCAACTTTCCTTTGAGAACCTAGAACCGACTTTAGATCCCATTGTGATCGATGCCGATGCGGTGATCGCGCCCGGCGTCGTCGGCCTCTATGCGGCGATCGCACGGCAACTTGGGTATCCGGTGACCACCTCGCCGTCCGGTACCCCGCTTCTGCATCACGATATCCGGGCGAGCGAACTTGCTCAATTGAGAGAACTTGACGCAAGTTCTAGTGAAATCGCCGACTTGAAGACCCTGCAGTTCACCACCAATTTGGAAGTGCTGAATCTGAGCGACAATCCTCTTGGTGATGCCTCTTTAGTCCCTATCACGGGGATCAACCATCTGCGTAGTTTGGATCTTTCGCAGACGAATGTCATTCCAACATCGCAAACGACCCTCGACACTATCCAATCTCTCGAAACACTATCCAGCCTTTATCTCCCCATCGATACGGGGCGATTTCCCGGTGCTATCGTAGAAGACTTCGAGACCGCTCCGATCGGGATCGATCCGTTGCCTGGATGGACGTACGAAACGAGCTTTTTCGCCGGTAGAGTCGAAATCGAATCAAGATTGGGAGGACGATCGCTGCACATCGAACCGAATAGTAGCACTCTTACGCGGGGCGAGGCGACATGGACGGTCGATCTTAGTTCGCTGACGAATCCAACAATCAGTTTTCAACACGTAAAGAGATCAGGAGAATCTGACAGTCCGTTTAGTGGGCCGTTCACGAATTCTGCGAACGCTGACGGAGTCGCTGTGAGCAGCAATGGTGTCGATTGGATCCCGATCTATTCGCCATCGTCAGCACTTGGTGTACTCGAAACCGTCGAGGTCAACTTGAAGAATATCAGCGGCTTCACGCCGGGTGTCGACTCGCAGATTCGGTTTCAGCAATATGGACGAGATACAAGTACTTTCGGAATATCTCAAAAAAACCGCGGACGCAACTACGATTCCATACAAATCTGGGATTCACGGGTCGAGCTAATACCTGACCAAAACCTTTCGGTCGTTGAGGGTGAGACCGCGAATGTTTCGGCACAGTCGAGTCAATCGTGGCAAGTGCTCGCTCCGAGCGGAACGGTAGTCGGATCTGGCACCGGTCCAACCGTTTCCTTTCCCGTCGAAGACGATGGGATCCATGTAGTTCAAGCAAATCATGGAGGGACATTTCGAGATTGGTTTCCAGTTTTCGCACGCAACGCCGATCCCAGCCTTTCGGTTCCCGCCATCAGCGGTTTGCACGAAGGCGACACGTTCTTAGTGGGACCCGATACCGGAACGACGGATCATCGTCGAACGATCACGGGAGGTGGCGTCGCGCTGGGTGAGATCGTCGTCACCGATCCCGGTGCGGCGGACGTTCCTGACTTAGTCGTTGCCGCTTCCATCACTGACCCGGCCGGGCAGACGACCAGTCTGGTTCGTAACGCGCTCGAGTTTGCTGATGACGCACTCGAGGTCTCGCATCGGGCACTCGACGGGGCGGGTAGCTTTACGACTTCGTTCTGGGTCGATGTGGAAGACACGCCTACGGAGCAAACCATCCTCAGCGGCGCCAACGATGCCGAGACCAATGCGATTGAAATCACATTGACTGGCAACTCGTTGCTGACCGCGCGAATCAACGGCGAGGAGATCAGTTTCCCTCCACCAGTTCTTTCAGCCGGATACCACTTCTTTGCGCTCGTTCGTGATCTGGAACCGGGTAAGGAATCGCTGACACTTTACATTGACGATGTTCATATCTTCACCGAGACGCTACCGGTCGCCAGTAAGCGACCGCTTTCCATCGATTCCGGCGGGCTGATGCTGGGACAGGACCAAGGTTTCGTGGGCGGTGCGTTTGACTCAAGCACCGCATTGCACGGCTCGATCGATGAGTTCGCGGTTTGGAACCGCGCGCTGACGAAGGATGAAATCGACAAAGTCTTTGCCGGTGACATCGCCACCAATGATTCGTCGCTCAGACTCTATCTGCCGTTTGACGAAGGTGCTGGTAGTGTGGTCGCTGACCGTGGACCGTTGGGACTCGACGCCAGCCTGATCAACGACTTCAGCTACACCAAACAGGTCTCTGAGAATCATCCCCGCCTCTACTACTCGTTTGACGAAGTGGCCGGTGCCAGCCAGGCTCGAAATCTCGGATCTCTGGGCGGTCAGTACGACGCGAGCTTGCCAGCAAACGTGTCGGTTGGAAATACCGGACAGGTCGGCGGCGCGGTGGAATTCGGTTCGGATGCAAGTGGCATCTCACTTTCGCGACCGCTTAGCGATGGCTTGGCCGGACCGGACCAGTCCTTCACTTTGGAACTTTGGTTCAACGCAGATTCGTTGCCCACCCCGGCAAGTGCGATCTACTCGTTATTCACAGGCATCCATTCGAATGGAAATTCCGGATTCGGGCTGGAATTGGATTCAAATGGGAAACTTCGCGTGCTCCATCGCGATCTTCAGTTACACGACACCGACTTTTTAACCAGCGCTGCTGTGTCCCCGGGAACTTGGAATCACGTGGTCGTAATTACTGAGAATCAGTCGGTTCGTCTGTTTCTCAATGGCGTTCTTGCTCCGCTGGTCGCTCGTACTCCAGCGACCGGCGACAATGTCAATAGTATCGCCACCCCCGTCGACTTCCCCGTCACTCTTTCCATTGGGGCGTTGCTTCCATCACAACCGGCGAGAGCCTTTGACGGATCAATCGACGAGTTCGCTTTGTACGACTACGCGTTGTCGGGCGATGATGTCGCGCGACATTTCCAAGTCGCCAGTCAAACGAACTTCCCTGGTTCGCCTTCTTTCACTAACGACGTTCACGTTTCGTTGCAAACGGCGTACACATTGATCGACGACGGGGCTTACACGCTTACGGTGACTGCGTCCGACGGTGACGGCGGGTTTGATCGCAGCGTGACGCGGTTCGATGTGCTCAACACACCGCCTTACCGCCCGACGATTTCGGCGCCTGTCCCCGGACCGCACTACACCGGTGTGCCGATTGAGCTCAGC
>NZ_JBFHKV010000023.1:0-19712 GCF_041595215.1 Stieleria sp.
ACCCGCCACGCGACATGTCGCTGGAAGCGGCGCGGGACTCCATCGACGACGCCGAGTTGGTGGAAGTCACCCCGGAAAGCATCCGCTTGCGAAAAATCCTGCTCAAAGAGTCCGATCGCCGACGAAACAGCCGGAAATAGGACAGACAAGGAGACAAGGAGAGGGGGAGATAAAATACGTAGGGCATGCTGTGCATGCCGGATGTCACGCGTAGGGCATGCTGTGCATGCCAGATGCCACGCGCAGGGCATGCTGTGCATGCCAGATGCCTGAGCCGAACGTCATGCACAGCGTGACCGACACAACTCGCCCCCCGTCTCAACCCCTCCGGCGAACCGATTGGCCAAATCGACGTAGAACGTGATAATGTATTGGCCCCCCGGACCGCGGGCGCAGCACCGCCGCCGGCCTTTCCCCCGTCTACACTTTCTGGATACCAATTCGATGACGTCCAAATCGTTCTCGCTAACCTTGGGATTTCTCGCCGCGTTTGGTTTTGCAGTCCTGCCGGGTTGCCAAGACAAATCGACCACGACGGTGACGGAGGCGTCCGATACGGATCACGACCACAGCCACGATGACGGTGATCACGACCACGACGGCCATGATCATGACGAGCACGGCGATCACGACCATGACGACCATGAGGGGCACGACCATGACGACGATCACGCCGAAGCGCACAGCAATGACTTCAAGTCGCTGTCCGAAGCGGTCAAGGAGATCGAATCACTGCGCGACACGATCCGCGACGAATTCGCCGCCGGCGACACCGATGCCGCTCACGTTCCGCTGCACCACATCGGCGCAGTCCTGATTGCGACCGAGAATTTCATCCAAACCATGGACGACTCCGAGCAGAAAACGGCGGCGGCTGCGGCAGTTGATTCACTGTTGGATGATTTCACCGCCGTCGATCAAGGCCTGCACGGCAGCGAAGAGAGCAAAGCCAAGGGCAAGAGCTACGACGACGTCAGCAAGTCGATCGACGAAGCAATTGAAACGCTGAAAAAGGACGCGAACTGATGGCCAGATTCCTCTGCGGCACCGCCTTGCTGCTGACCTGCTGGACACTCGCCGGCTGTAGCGGCAGCTCCGAGACGAGCTTCGAAAACGCGTCCTCGACCAGCCTCGGGCCGACACCCACACAGGACGTTTCCTTCGTCTTGACCGAAATGCCCGATGGCGAAGTGACCACACCGACGGAGATCAAAGAAGCGGGCACCGACGAGGTCTCGGTCGTGCTGGGCGGCCGCATCGACGCCGGTGCGGCCGATCCGTTCCAGCCGGGACAATTGGCCTTCATGATCTCCCAGCTGCCCGACGAAGGACACGGTGAGGGTGACCCCGAGCACGCCGACAACTGCCCGTTTTGCAAGCGCAAACTGGAAAACGCCCCGCGGGCGATCATCCAGTTCAAGGGACCAGACGGCGGCATTTTGGAAGGCGATGCCCGCCAAACGCTGGCCTTGGAAAAGGGCGACGTCGTTTACGTCACCGGAATGGCGCAATACAACCCAGCCGTCAACACCGTGATGGTCAACGCCACGGGTGTGTTCCGAAAGTCCGCCCACTAATTTTGGCCTCTCCGATCCCGTTTGTCGGCCGGAGAATTGCGACCGGCGCCCGACGCTGCTAACCTACAGCGGCTGGATGGGGCGAGTTTTCGCGACAGCCCGTCCAGCTTCCGCTTGTCACACCCCTCTCAGAACCACTCGCAATGTCCGCCACCACAACGGAAAACAACGGCGAAATCTTGGTTGTCGGATTCATGGACAGCAAGATTCTCGACAGCCAACGGATCGAGCAAGTCGGCCGTGAGCTGCAAGACGCCGTTCCCCAGGCAATCCACAAAAAGTTGTTGCTGAACTTTCGTGGCGTCTCATTCATGTCGTCGGCCATGATCACCAAGTTGGTGATGTTGAACAAAGGATGCAAAGCCCAGGGCGTTGCACTGAAGTTCTGTGAAGTCTCGCCGAACGTCTTGGAAGTCTTCAAAATCACGAAGTTGAACAAACTGTTCGACATCCAGGGCAGCGAAGACAAGGCGATCGCCAGCTTTGAAAAGAAAGGTTGGTTCGGTTGAGCCCCGCCGGCGTGACGGGAAACGGTGACGCGGAAGATTCTCATTCGCAATCCTCCGAACTGACCGCCGCCCAAATCATTGATCTGGAACGCTCACAGATCGGTCATGATGTGCATGACCTGTTGATCCCGTTGATGTTTGCCGCGTCGGCAAATCTGCAGGCCGCGTTGCGTTCAGCCGATGATCCAACCACTGCGGCCGGCGAGCTGGCACCGCTTTTGGATCGCATCGCCAAATCCGACGATTGGCTCCAGCAAGCCTTGGCCCTTGCGCGAAATCTGCTGACTCAGATCTATCCGCCCGAACTCGATCAGTTGTCCTGGCTGGCCGCAGCGAAAGACACTGCCAACCGAATCGGTGGCTCGGATTGCCAGGTGGTTTGGGACGTCGATCCGGCAAGCCCGGTCTGCGATTCGAACTGGAACCGCGACCAGGCGACCACCGCTTATCGCGTTTTGATCGAGGCGCTACGAAACGCGACGCGTCACGGCAACGCAAAAACCGTTTCGATCCGCTGCCAGCCCGATCGCTTGGTGATCGTCGACGACGGTACAGGCTTTGACCCGGCCGAAATCGATCCCAACCGGTTTGGGATTCGCTCCATGAAAGGCCGTGCCCGACTGGTCGGAAAAACAGTGACGGTCGAGTCCGCCCCCGGCGGCCCGACCACGGTCACGATGACGCTGTAAGCCGTCGCGATACCGCTAGCAGCAGCCGATCAAACCGTCTGATACGACGGAAAATCGGTGTAACCTTTCTCGCCGTTGGGTTGGTACCAATCGCCCATGTCCGCCTCCGGTGCCAACTCCAATCCTTCATCAAAACGGCGCACCAGATCCGGATTGCTGATGTACGGCCGACCGAATGAGATCAGGTCTGCCGCCCCCGATTCAATCGCCTGTTCAGCGGTCGCTTGCGTGTACCCGCAGTTTCCCATCAATGGTCCACGAAAGACCTCGCGGAATTCGCCCAGCGTCATCGGGTCGCCAAGCTCATGGAACCCGAATGCCAGTCCGTCCATGACGTGCAGGTAGGCCAAATCCAACCGATCAAGACTTTGGGCGACGAACGTGAATTGCTGGCGATAGTCGGGCGACCCCATGTCATTGAACGCACCGTTGGGCGACAAGCGGACGCCGACGCGCTGCGAGCCAAACACTTCGGAAACCGCTTCGACGACTTCACCGAGAATCCGATAGCGGTTCTCGATGCTGCCCCCGTACCGATCGTCACGATGATTCGTTTTGGATTGTAGGAACGTATCGAGCAAATAACCGTTGGCCGAGTGCACTTCGACCCCATCAAAGCCCGCTTGTTTGGCGCGTTCCGCGGCGGCGCGATAGTCGGCAACGATGCCGGGAATCTCTTCGGTCGTCAACGCGCGCGGCACCTCGTAGGGTTCTTTCCCCCGCGGCGTGTGGATGGTGTCGCCGTCGATCTTGATGGCCGAAGGTGCCACCGGAGGCTCGCCGTCGTGGAAACTGCTGTGCGAGGCGCGGCCACAATGCCACAGTTGCATGAAAATCTTGCCACCCGCGTCATGAACACTCTCGGTGACCGATCGCCAGCCCTCGGTCATTTCATCGGTGTAGATCCCCGGCGAATCCACCCATCCAATCCCCTGCTTTGAAACCACCGTCGCTTCGGTGATCACCAGCCCCGCGGTTGCGCGTTGCCAGTAGTACTCAGCCATCAAAGCGTTGGGGACACGGTCACCGCCCGACCGGGCACGGGTCATCGGTGCCAGCACCACGCGATTGGCCAGCGACAGGCCACGCAGGTCAAACGGTTGCATCAAGTTCGGCGAATGGGACATCAGTTGGTGTTGCCTATGGAAAACGAGTACGGATGTGGAATCAGTTACCACACTCTATTACTCGGTCCAGAGCTGAGTCTTACACCGGTCCCGGAGCCCTGCCTCGCTCGCGCAACATCGCGAATCCAATCATCGCTCGATCTCTGCCGAATCGATTCTGTGATCGCCCCGCGACGAAAATGCAGCAGATGGGCAGGAAAACACAACTGACGTCAGCTGATTCGCGTACGCGTTCGGCCCCCTCGCTCGCTTAGCCGTTACGAAAAACAGGTAAGAAGATTTCGAGGGTAAGAAAATGATGCAATGCACCATCCCTTCGATTTCGCCAATCTTCCTACCCCAAAATCTTCCTACCCACCTTCAGCGACTGTTCGTCACCGGTTCCGGCTCGAGCAAGGCGCCGCGTTGGGGGTAACCGCCGTCCACGTTGATCTGGACAGTCAGATGGCGGCGCCATTGTTCATCGTTTTGCGCGGGATGATCGCTTCGAAAATGAACGCCCCGCGATTCCGTTCGCACCATGGCCGAGGAAACCATGATCGCGGCGGTGGTCAACAGGTTTTGCAATTCCCAGCCGGCTTCATCTTCGAATTGATGATTCATTGCGTATGCGGCGTAGGAACGAATCGTGTCGGCGGCTTTTTGCAGCCCTTCGGCATCGCGTTCGACTCCGACCAATCGTCCCATCAAACTCTTCAGCGAGATGCGAACATCATCGATGTCGAACGATTCGGTGGGCGACGTGGCGGACTGGCGAATCTGCATCGCCCGCATCTCATGATCTCCTTCGCTGGCCGACCGCGACGCGGCCCCGCCGGCGGCCGCTCCATAGACCAACCCTTCGAGCAGACTGTTGCTGGCCAATCGATTCGCGCCGTGCAAGCCGCTGCTGGTCACTTCACCGGCCGCCCAGAGCCCCGGCAGGCTGGTACGTCCCTGCCGGTCCACCGTCACACCGCCGAGCATGTAGTGCGCACCCGGTCGTACTGGGATACGATCACTGGCGAGGTCCAATCCAAATTTGGCACAGAGTTCGGCGATTCCGGGAAACCGCGCCACGACGTGCTTGGCATCCAGGTGCGAAAGGTCCAAGTAAACACAGGGATGTGACGTCGCCTGCATTTGCCGAATGATCGATTGGCTGACGACGTCTCGGGGTGCCAACTCGGCCCGCTCGTCGTAGTCGGGCATGAATCGGTGCCCGTTGGAATCAACCAAGTGGGCGCCTTCGCCGCGGATCGCTTCGGTGATCAACGACCGCGAGGAACCGGCGATGTACAACACCGTGGGATGGAACTGCATGAATTCCATGTCGCTCAGTTGAACACCCGCGCGATAGGCCAACGACGAACCATCGGCGGTCGCCACGGCGGGGTTGGTCGACTCGCGAAAAATCTGGCCGGCACCTCCGGTGCACAAGATCGTTTCTTTGGCCCAGACCATCATCGGTGGTCCGCCATCTTCGGAAACGATCGCGCCACGGCATTGCCCGCCGTGCGTGAGCAAGTCGATGGTGAAGGTGTTTTCCAAGATGCGAACGTTTTTCAGGGACCGCGTCCGCTGAATCACCGCCCGCATGATCTCCGCGCCGGTCGCGTCGCCTTGAGCGTGAACGATGCGTTCATGAGAATGGCCGCCCTCGCGGCCGAGTTCCAACACGCCTTCTTCCAGGTCAAATTGCGTGCCCCAGCGGACCAACTCTTCGATCCGTCCCGGCCCCTCGCGGATGACCATGTTGACGACGTCGACGTCGCACAGGTTTGCACCGGCGACCAGCGTGTCGCGGATATGATTTTCAAAGCGATCTTCGGGATCCAGCACACCGGCGATCCCGCCCTGGGCGTAGGTGCTGTTGGATTCTCGCAGCACATCTTTGGTGACCACCAAGACCCGCAGGTGAGAATCGACGGCATTGGCGGCGCGCAATCCCGCAAGCCCGCCGCCGATGATCAAGACATCCGTGAACCTGTGGACCGCGTGACGCGTGTCAAAAGGGACCAGATATCGCGGCGTCATCATCAGTGCAGAGTCCCAGGCGGGCGGTTTCAGGGCGGACGCGAACTGCGACCTAACGCGCTAGTTTACGCCCTCGGCCATTGTTTTGAAACATCCTGGCTAAAGCGACTTGAGAAACCAAGACACTTTTTTCGCAAATTGATCGATGTCCGTTCCCACCCAACGCTCAAAGTCATTCAGGCGGGCGAATCGATCGTACGGCTGGTAGGTCCCCCGGGATGCGGTTCCCGAAAGCACCGCGGTAAACTGCTCCGGTTCACGCTCCGCCAAATAGAACATCATCGCCCAGGCAACGGCGTAGGCGTCAGCGGTCGTCGCGGGGTTGTTAAACATCTCGTTGGCGCCGACCAGATCGCGGACCGCTTCGGCAAACTCCGGCGAACGACCGCCGTCATATCGGATTTTGATTTGCTCCAGACTGGATTGATTGACGCGGTCTCGCGTGTGCAGCCCGGACTGGCCCCGCACCATCGCTTCGGGTTCAAACATTTGCCCGACGCCTTCGGTCACCCAGCGGGGTGTGATCACGACGCGGCTGTGCACGTTGTAGTTGTAGGCAGACTGGTGCGCGGCCTCGTGCCGAACGGTGTCGGCGATGAATCGCAGATGCCCGCCGTCGTGCGTGATCACACGGTTGCTCTCTCGGGCATAGATTCCGGCGACCCGTTTGACGTCCACGTTCATCCGCTGCAACTCGGCATACATGGCTGCCGAATCGGGCATCACGACAGCCACCATCGGGAATCGTCCCCGGCGGATCTTGACGCCGCGTCGCGACATGTAGGCGACGAAGGCACGGTGCGAACGCTCGAACAGCTGCGGCCAGCGCTCGCCACGGCCACGCGGCTGGACGACCAGAAAATGCTGCGTGCTGATGACTTCAAAGTCGCGGCCGAATTCCTTTTGAAGATCAACCTTCATCTCCATCAACGTCGCTGGCTGATACGATGCATCCAACGCTCGAATCGTCTCTTTCGCTTTGCCCGTCAACGTGTGCAACTGCCCGTCGCGAGCCAACACGATCAGTTCCGAGGGGAAGTCCATGATCGGGATCCCCAACAGTGAATTGCTGCCCAAAGTGAATTCGATCAACCCCGGCGCCGCGCCGCTGCATCGGCCGGCCGACAACATCCCGCCGGCAATCAGCACCTGTAGAAGCGCCACGGCGACCAAGCGTTTCACCGAGTTTCGTGATCGAATTGCCGAGCAGCGCGTTCGAATTGCCGAAAGGGACGCGGGAGAGGACAACAAGGAGACTTCACGGCGCGTGATGGTTTGATTCATCGTGGTTGCGTGACTCAAGCGGGTGTGGGGCGAGTGATGACAAGCGTCCCGCCGGTTCCGGGATCGCCAACCGGTGTTCGAAAACGGCAAATCCAACCGTTTTCGTTGCCGAATTCACCGGGTCGGCGTAACCTCGCGGGAAGCTCTGGTAACATGATGCAATCCAAACCTAGCTCAAAAACTTGTTCATTCGTGATCGGATGCATTTGTGGAGACGAGATGAATCGAACGGTCGAAACGATTCTGCGGACGACGCCCCGTCGCCGCGGCCCAGCCCCGCTGATCGCAGCACTTCTAATCGGTTTGATTGCCGGACCGAATGCCCTTGGCCAACAGGCCGAACCTCTCGAGGACACGCCACCGGTTTCCAAGACCGACGTGCTGGAATGGGTCGATCAGTTGGATGCCCGCAAGGCGAGTGATCGCAGTGCCGCCGAAAAAGCGTTGATCGAGGCCGGTGCCGACGCGTTGCCGTATCTGCCGGAGTCGCGCCCCGAGTTCTCGATCGAAGCCAGCGAACGACTCTCACGCGTCAAAGCGGCACTGATGACGCTGAAAGCGAAAACACAGTCCAAGGCGATTCGAATCCGCTTGGGCGATGTCACAACGCTCGGCGAGGCACTGGAAGTGATCAGCCGTGAAAGCGAAATCGAATTCGAACACTCCGCCGACGAGTCGCTGCCCATTCAATCGTCCAGTGCACCGCTCTCGTTCTGGCATGCCGTCGATCTGGTGTTGGACCAAACCAATTTGGACATCAACCACTACGGCGGCGACCGTGAAACCTTGCAACTGGTCCCGCGTCAAGAGACCCGCCAATCGCGTGTCGACTCAGCGGCCTACAGCGGTGTGTATCGCATCGAACCGACCGCGGTCAGCGCCCGCCGCGTCTTCAACCAACCCGGGCAAAGCGGTTTGAACCTGTCCATGGAAATCACCTGGCAACCGGGGCTGACACCGATCGGGTTGACCATCCCCGTCGCACAACTCTCCGGCAAACTCGATGACGGTCAATCACTGAAACCCCAAACGACCGAAAACACCATCGACATCGCCGCCAACAGCGAATTGGCGTTCAGCGAATTTTATCTGCCGCTGGAACTGCCCACCGAAAGCCCGACCCGGATCGAATCGCTTCGCGGAACCATCCAATCCCTGTTGCCCGGCAAACGTCACACGTTCGAACTGCCGTTGACCGAAGTCGGCAGCAACCAAAACGTCGACGCCATGACGGTCACGCTCGAACGCGTCCAACGCAACGGAGCACTCTACGAGATTCGATTCTCGGTCGAACTTAAAGACGCCGACCGAGCCCTGGAAAGCCACCGCCAATGGATCTTTCAAAACCCTGTGTATGTCCGCGACGCCGAAGGGAATCGGGTAGAGAATCTAGGGTACGAACTGTACCGACAAACCGAATCCGGCGTCGACATGGGCTACCTGTTCGAGATCGACAAGCTCGAGGGTGCCAAACTCATTTATGAATCCCCGACCTCTGTTGTTCGCAACGAAGTCGACTTCGTCTTGCAAGACATCGTGCTGCCATGATCGCCCGTTCCCAGCCTTCGTCCTCATCCGTCGACCGCCAACCGCACACCGCACGGTGGATTCACGGCGTCCTGATCGCGTTGCTCGTCCTGCCAGCCTCGCTGCTCGTTCTGCCAACCATGCTGCTCGCTGAACCACCGGCGTTGCGGCCCACCGATCCGATCGCTTCGATTGACGGCGAACCCGTTTTCCTCGGCGAACTGCATTTCTTGCTCACCTCGAAACTGAAAGCGAACGACCTTTCGCAGGTGAGCCTGGACGTCCAACGAGCGTCATCCGCGTTGCTCGTGCGACAGCATCTGGCCATGAAGTCACTGCGTCAGCAGGGCGGTGCCAATCTGCAAACGTTGTTGGACCGCGATTGGGAAGAGTTCTTGGATGACCTGCGCCGCAAACGATCCAACCTCGACGAGTATTGCGCCCAAAGGCAAACCGACGAACGCTCCGTTCGAAACGCACGTGACTGGGATTCCGCGTGGCGCCGCTATCTAAAGAGCAAGATGACCGACGCCAACTTGAAACGCTTCTACGAGCTTCATTCAGAAAACTATTCGTCCGCGCGATGGAACGTTTCTCATCTGTTCATCGAAGTGGACAAAGAGATCCCGGATGCCGAAGCCATCGCCGAACAACGGATCCAGACGATCGCGTCACAGCTCCAATCCGAATCTGGCTCGCCGGACCAATTGAAGAAACGATTCGCAGAGCTGGCGATCAGCCAGAGCGAAGGCGCGACGGCCAAACAAGGCGGCGGAATCGGATGGGTGTCCAAGCCCGGGGACCTGCCGGCAGCGGTCATGGACGCGATTCGCGAAACCGAAACCGATGCGGTGTCAAAGCCCGTCCGCAGCCCGCTCGGCTTCCACCTGGTTCTGGTGCACGAAAAGCAAGTCGAACAGATTCCCTACGAAAACGTCGCCGATCTGAACCCGCTTCGCCGCGATGCCGCGAACGCGTTGTTCGACGCCCTGGTCACTCACCAGAGCAGCGCCAAGGTGACGTGGTACATCAAATCGCTCCAGCCGCCCGGTGCGTGATGCCGGGTTTGACGCGGAATCTGGCGAGACCTTGCCGTCGGCGCAAAAAAAAACGCGTCCAGGAGGTTGGGGCAAAACCACCTGAACGCTAACGGTGTCGACTTGTCGTCACCGCTGTAGAAGAGGTTAATGCCAGAATGTTTCCCCGTCGAGTGGAAACTGTCGATCTTTCCCGCTTCTCTTAGGGAATCCGCCGCCACTCCCCACCCGATCGTCACAAATCGCCGTGTTCGCGTGGGAAAATGTCGGTCAACCGCCACTTTCGGACGTCGGAAACGGAATTCGAGCTACTTGCTGCACCTCGGGCGTCGCGAAAGTATCAAACGCCGGATGGCTGAAGGTGAACGATCCGCCATCCGCCGTCTGGCGTCGGCAGCGACGCAACTCTCGTCCGGAATTGCCCCTTCGATCCTACGCCATCAAACCGGTCAGTGCTCCGTCGCCACAGAAGTCGGGATTGCCGAACGTCGTCTCGGGCATTCCCATCCCTTCCAAGAAGCTAAGCAGCAATCGGTTGTGCGCGACTTTACCGAAGTCGTAGGCCTGGCCGAATTGAAAATCCAATCCGCCGCCGACCATCACGAAGGGAATGTCATTGCGGGTGTGAGAGTTTCCTTTGCCCAGCTCGTTGGTCCAGACAATCGTGGTGTTGTCCAACAATGATCCATGGCCGGACGGGTCCGGCGTTTCTTTCATTCGCTTGGCCATGTACGCCACCTGTTCGGCATACCAGGTGTTGATGCGAATCAGCTTCTCGTAGGCTTCTTCGTTGCTGTCGGGTTCATGCGAAAGTCCATGGTGACCTTCGTTGATGTCCAACCACTTCATCCGCGGTTGACCGACGCTGTTGGTGATCTGAAAACTCGCCACGCGGGCAAAATCCGCGACGAAACTGTTGACCAACAACTCCGTCTGCATCTGCGTGATTTCGGGCATATTGTCGTTCTGCTCTTCGATATTCGGAGGCAGTTTGGGGACGGCGTGCCCGGCGCCATCGTTCTTGGTCGCCGCAGCAAACTCGGTCTTCAGATCCTTTTCGACGCTGCGAACCAAATCCAAATGCAGGTCCAACAATTGGCGGTCTTCGCTGCTGAGCGACTGGCTGACGCGTTTGAAGTCACCGGCCAAGTCGTCCAACACGCTGGCGAGCATTTGGCGATTCTTGGTTTGACCATACAGCTTGTCGAACATCTGATAGGGGTCGCTGATCGGAGCGACCGGTTGGTTTGCCCCGGCGTAGGACATCCGCGTCCAGGTGTCGGCGCGGTCGGGGACCATCACCCCAAACTCCAACGAACCGAAACGTGTTCGCGTTGCGGGATCGGCTTGCAATCGATTCTTGATGTGTTGATCGACGGAGATCCCCATCGACCAACCCGCGGGCGTATCACTTCCGCCCTGGATGTCTCCGGGGAACAATTCAATGCCCGTCAACAGGCATCCGATCCCACGCATGTGGCCGTCACCGTCACCTTGGATCTGGTTGCAAATCCCTTTGACGGTCAGCATCTGATCCTTGAATTCGCCCAGCGGCGCCAGGATACGTTTCAGGTCATAATCCTTACCGGTGCTGTCAGGCCAAAAGTGTTTCGGGATCACACCGTTGGGGCTGAACACGAACACCAATCGCCGCCGTCGCGCCGACGCTTCGGCCCCAAATGAAAGACTCGGCAGCCCCATCAGCAGGCTTGCCGCGGCTGAACTGACACCCAACTGCGCAAGAAACTCACGTCGATTCATTGAAGTTCTCCTTATTGAACTCGTCTGTCGCAACCACGACCGCGATTTCGACAATCAGGTGGCGGAGGTGAAAATCGCTCTCACGAAATCGTCTCACCAAGTCATTGGCAACCTCTTCACCGTAAGCGGCGAGCGGTTGTTTTGCAAAATGTTCGAAGGCCCGTTCGACGAATGCCCGGTGTGCGTCATCATTCTCGGCCAGAAACCGGGCCAAATCCTCGGGCGAGGCAAACTCGACCTGTTGGCCGTCACGCGTCACATAGCCGCCGGAAGCATCGATCGGCTTGCCTTTTTCGGTCGCACGATAGCGTCCCACGGCGTCATAGTTTTCAAGCGGAAAACCGAGTGCGTTGATCTTCTGGTGACAGACTTGGCATTTCGCTTCGCCGGTCTGAAGTTCGACCCGCTGTCGCGTCGTCAGGTCAGGGTGCAGTTCGGGATCGATCGGCGTAAACGCCTCGTTGGGCGGTCGGAGCGTTCGTCCCAGCACACGCCGAATCAGAAACACGCCGCGGTGAATCGGCGATGTCGTGTCGTAATAGCTCAAGTGGCCCATGACCAACGGATGCGTCAACACACCGAACGTTTTGCCCGCAGCCGGTTTGCTGTGCACGAGCTGGTGGCCGGTACTCTCCGACGCCGGCATCCAACCCTCGCCATAAAACGCACCGAGTCGCTCGTTGGTCCAATTCCAATCACGTAGAAACAGCTGTCGATAGTCGCTTGATTCGGACCAGAACACATCGCTGATCGTCGATTCCAGGGACCGCCGCAAGTCGAGCAGCAGGTGGGTGTCGAAACCGGCAAACTTTTCGGGGTCCTTGGAGATTTCCGCCGCCGGATCAACATCCAGCCAATCAAAGAACATCTCCATCGCTTTCCCGTGCAGTCGCGGATCCTCCGACATTCGCAGCGCTGCCTGACGGATCCGCTGTTCGACCTTCTTTTGATCTGACTTGGGATCGATGGCAAAGCTGTCCTTGCCGGCCTGGTCTTGCAGCCAAGCGTCCGAGGGCAGCGAATCAAACAGCGTCAACGCCAATCGCGTCGCAACACGCCGGCTGATCGGTGCCTGGTGATCCAACGTGGGATACAAGAACCGCGGTGATTTGATGATCATCAAACAAGCCCGCGCGATCGCCATTTGATCGTCTTCGACCGCGTCCACTTGATCGTCGACGTAAAGCCGTTTGGTTTCATCATCGATGGGGCCACGAAATGCGACCGACGCCAACTCCGTCAGAAATCCACGCAGCCGGCCGCGGTTTTCATCCGAATCCTTGCGGTGCTGTCGCTTGTACTGAGGCCACAATTCTTTGACCGCGGCGTCGCCAAACTCCAACGCCGCCGACGTGATCGCATCTTCCCACTGACGATCCACACGCGTTCCACGATCGTAGCCGTAACTGCGATCATCGGGCGGCAATTTGGTTTGCAGCGCGAATCCGCTCGGCAACGTCGACGGCAACAAGTACTCGTTCGGGATGACCGTTTCCGTTCCGCCCGGCGGCACCCATCGCAAGGAGAACTTCGCCGGTGGTTGTTCGGTCTTTCGTTTGCGTTGCGTGAAGTCGATTTGGATCGCGTACTGACGCCCACCGATCAAGTTCAACGTCCGACGGAATTCGGTTCGCCCTTCAGACTGGACATGATTGTCGATCAACACATGTTCGTGATGCCCGAAACGAACCTTCATCGAACACGTCGAGTGCACCACGATTTCGTAGCGTCCGGTATGCTCGACTTGCAGTGAACCGGACCAATGGACGTAGAACTCTTCCGGCGTCACACCTTCTACCGGCGGGTCGTGGCCGAAGTCGAAATCCAGCACCGGATCAACACGCTCGACCTTCAGGTGCTTTTTGTCCCAACGCCCGCTGTTGAAATAAGACGCACTCAGCCCACGTTCCTTGACTCGGAACGGTGCGCCAAAGAAGTGTTGATAAAGGTCCGCCAAACTCTGTTGCAGTTGCGTGCCGGTGAGCCGTGAAAACTGCTGTCTGGCGGGACGGTTTCTCAGCTGCGCCGCTTCGCCATAAAACGATTCGTAGATGAACTCCGCGACGGCTTTCGCATCATCGCCGGTACACAGCTCGGGGTCTTCCTCGGGCATCGTGTCCGAAATGATTTCTGCCAACTCGCCGATCGAAGCGTCACCGACCAGCGGATCGGCGTAACCGTCCGTCTCTCCACGACCGCCTTCTCCATGACAGGACAGGCATTGCTGGGCGTAGATTTGTTGGCCCCGTGTCAATGTCGCTCGTGTCTGATCGTCAACCGGCGATTCGGCTGCCACCGGTTGGTGCCAAGCGATCCACAGGGACAGCAAGACCACACCGATCGCTCCGAGCAACCGGAGTCGCCCTGTCGGGGCAAGCGGCGCGGCGGGGAGCCGTGCGGCGTCAAACGCTGGAAAGCTGTTCATAAAGTGACGCGGAACTGTGGTGGGGGATCCGATTCCAGATCCATCTCGCTGGGGCAGAATCAAATCATTGTTGATTCTTCGCGAGAGTGTAGATTCGAGCAAACCTGCCCATCGCAATCGCGGCCTGCCCACGTCGTGGCCGGACAGGGCAGGTCGAACCGCGACAGGTTCTGAAATCGGATGTGGGGCGTAGTAAGGTGGGTAATTTCACTACGCGTTTGGGGGTGGGGATCGAACCTCAACGGCCCGATATCGTGCTATTAAAGCAGATTATCGTCCGAGTTTGAATGGTTTTCGGCGGAATTCGGCCCCAATTTCCGTCCTTTGCAAAACGCGGGCCGAGAACGCCTCGTCAGTGGCCTGATTCCGAACGATCGCTGAAATTCTCGTCAATTAGCTGGTGAAACGCCCCTTGGCTGATTTGGGGTGATTCTGCGATACTACGCCGCCAAAGTCGCAAACCAATCACTTTCACCACCCTTTTTCACAGGCAGCCAGACCCCCTACGGTGACCACCCTTTCGGCGTCCTTTATGCCGACGCGTCGCTGGCCCCGGGGAAAGACGTCTTGGCAAACCACTGACAGGATCACGAATGCTCAAGAATTTCTCGCCCAAGTCTCTTGGAATTAACGGACGCCAAAGCGAACTGATCGAACTCGCACTGACTTACGGCTTTGCGTCGATGGACATCGACATGTACGAGATCCTGCGTCGCTCGCAACGGACCACGGCCGATGACGCGGCAAAGTTTCTCAAAGCCGCGATGGGCGAAGGGATGGGACGTCTAGAGCAAATCGGGGGCTTCCAATTGGAAATCAACTTGGATGCCGACGATGACGCGTTCACCAGTCAAGTCGGGGCACTGCATCCGCTGACCGAACTGGCCGCTGACCTGGAAGCCAAACGGGCCTACATCGACCTGCCCGCTGCCACCGACCGCTTGCCCTACCACGAATACTTCACCACCCAACAAAACCGCCTGTCGCAGGTCGCCGACGTGCTGTCGGCCAAAGGGATTCAGCTGGGTGTCGGGTTCAACTCCAGCAAAGTCCTTCGTGAATCGAAAGAGTTTGATTTCGTCCGCAACGTCGAAGGCCTGATCGCGATCGTCAAAGCCGTCTCCAACCCGAACGTCGGCTACATCATCGACACCTGGGACTGGGCAGTCGGCGACGGCGGCATGGACCAACTGAGCGAAATCCCCGGATCCAACATCGTCGCGGTTCGCTTGGGAACGCTGGCCGATGACGCCGATCCGTCCAAAGCCACCCGCTTGGATTGCGTGCTGCCGGCCGTCGAAGGCGGATTGAACCACGTCAATGTCGTCAAGCACTTGATCGCGACCGGATTCGAAGGTCCGATCAGCCCCTCCGCGTCGCCGACCCGCTACAAGGGCCAAACGCGTGAAAACACCGTCAAGGAAGCTCAAGAAGCGATCGATGCGATCTGCACCGCAGCGGGCGTAGAGGTCAAACCGCTGCCAATGGACTTGATCGAAGACATCCCCTACGAGCCGACTCCGGTCGCCTAGTCGGGACAAGGGCGGGACAAGGGATCACCCTCGGCGATCCCTAATCGTCATTTCCCGCACAATCTTTACCGGCCGCATCCATCTGGCCGGACTGCGGTCACTGAAACAGACATCGCGATCGCGCCGAATTAAGGCGCTCGTAGGGTTGGGAGAGATTTCCACTTACCCTTCTGAAGCATGCCATGTCTGCTGCGCCGATCCCCTGGAAACACATTCGGAACGTCCTGGTGCTCTTCGCGCCTCTTTGGATCGGAGCCGTTCTGGTCTTTGGCCTGATCGGCGTTTCCTATTCCTTCTTCACCTCGGACGTCTATTCCGCCCGCCAACCACTGGTGGTGCGTGACGAAGCGACACGTGCGGTCGACCGACTGGGCCGATTTGCCAGCCAAACGGAACTCAAAGCGGCACAGGAAACCATTCTAGAAATGGCCCAAAACCGCGAAGTCGTGGCGGCGGCATTGCGCGAAATCGGTCCGCCCGATGGGCGATTGGACGAGGACTGGCCCTCGCTCTCCAAGGTCAATGGAACAATCCGATCGTCCGTCAATCTCCTGGCCCCGCAAGGCGCCGATTTCGGCAACACCGAAGTCGTCTATCTGGAAGTCAAAGCGGAAGACCCCGACCGCGCCATCCAGTTTTGTCACGCCATGTTCGACTCCCTGACGAAACACTTGCGCGACGTCCGCCGCGTTCGCGCCGATAGCGTGATCGTCGAACTGACCCATGCCCGCGACCTGGCGAAACAGAATCTCGACGAAGTGTCCTCGCGGATGCAAGAAATCGAAGTCCAATTTGGCGCCGACCTCGGTGAGCTGCGCAATCTGAACGACACCTACGGCGGCGACAGCAGCTACCGGCGTTCACTGGTGGCCACCAAAGAACAGTTGCAACTGGCCGAATTGGAACTTGAAAAACTCCAGTCACTGCATGCGTTGCTCGTTGCCGGCTCGAAAGACCCGACCAAGTTATTGATCAGCGGGGGCGATCTACTCAACAGCCAACCGTCGTTGCAGCGATTGAAGGATGGATTGATCGACGCCCAACTGCGGGCCAGTCAACTTTCCGGTGTCTACACGTTAGAGAACCCGAAACGCAAAGCCGCGATCGCGACCGAACGAGAGATCCGTGAACGTATCATCCAGGAAACGTTGTCGGTGATCGCTTCCATGCAGCCGATGCTGGAATTGCAGGTCACCCAAGTCAAAAAGCTCTCGGAAAAGGTCAACAACCTCTCCGACAAACTGCAAATGCTGGCCGAAGCGCGGACCACGTACGCCGAGATCGATTCCGAACTCCGACAGCGATCAGAACAATTGGCCGAAGCAGAACAACGACTCGTCGATGCCCGGGCCAGTCGATCGGCAGCGCTGTCGACCAACCTGGTTGCCGAACTCGGGCCACCACAAGTCTCCGATAAACCGCTGGGACCGGGCACGACGACAATGACGTTTGGATCGATGATGGCCGGATTGATCTTCGGACTCGGAGCCGTTTTCTTGATCGCCCCAGGCCCGACTCAGTCACACGGACGCCGGCGCTGGACCGATCATCTGGAAGGCCAGAACCGTCGCGCCGAAGATCGAGCTCGGTTGGCCGAACAAAACCGCCGCCGCAGCGACGACGCCGCGGCCAAACGCCCCCCAACCCCAGCATCCGACGGAACCTAACACCCCAGCGGGACGCGTCACGGCCCGTCGATTTAACCGGATCACACGTGGGATTAGCCGTATCGCGCGAGCGTACGGGCCTCGACCACCAAGAAAACACACCGAGGCCCGTAGGCTCGCGCCAAACGGCTGATTCAATCAACCGACCAGTCTCAGCGACCGGCGCGTACACAACGCACAACCATCACGCGCCACTGGCTCACGCCACGTGCTGGGATCACGTGCTGGGATCACGTGCTGGCAATCCCGATGCGGGGTGAACGGGGCTTCCATTCTTTCGCTATAACGATCGTCAGACGATTCACCAGAGAATCGCGCCGATCCATCGCGGTGCGTCGCCGGAGCAACGCCACCGTTCTGCCTTTTTGAGATGTCATGCCGGAGCAGTCGAATCCGACCGATTCAACGCGACCATCGGTCCAGGGATGCTACGCGCGGTTCGTCCGCCGCGTGGACCTGTCGACGCAAATCTTGATCGCACTGGCCTTGGGCATTTTCAGTGGCCTGTTCGCCGGCGAGCTGTGCGCACCGCTGGCGATCATCGGCGAAGCCTTTGTGGGACTGTTGCGGATGACCGTGCTGCCCTACATCTTGGTCACGCTGGTCGTCAGCCTGGGTCGACTCAGGCTGCGTAGTAGCCGTCGGTTGGCCCTGATCGGCGGAACGGTTCTGCTGGGCCTGTGGGCGAGTTGCTTGGCGGTGGTTTGGGTGATGCCCACGTCGTTTCCCGAATGGAGCGCGGGATCGTTCTTCAGCACCGCGTTGATCGAAAGCCCCGAGCCGCTCAACGTCCTTGCCTACTTCATCCCCGCAAACATTTTTGAGTCGCTTTCGAACAACCAGGTACCGGCCGTCGTGCTGTTCGGCATCTGTTGCGGGTTGGCGTTGTCCAAATCACGCAATCGCACGATCGTCTTAAGCCAACTCGATGTCGCCGCCGACGTGTTGCTGCGGATCAGCAAGTTCATCACGCGGCTGGCACCGGTCGGCATCTTCGCGATTGCGGCAAGCACCGCGGGGACCGTCTCACTGGCCGAAGTCGGACGGCTGCAGGCGTATTTGGTGGCCTACACCGCCGGTGCCGTCTTTCTGGGTTTCGTTGTTCTACCGTTGCTGGTGACGACATTGACCCCGTTGACCTATCGACAAGTTTTGTTCGTCGTCAAAGAGCCGATGTTGACCGCCTTTGCCACCGGAAAGCTGATCATCGTGCTGCCCATGCTGATCGAAAACACCGAACGGCTTTTTGAAACACAGTTCAAGATCGACGGAAAAGACGAATCGCCGACGATCGATCTGCTCTACGGAACCGCCTATCCGTTTCCCCATGTCGGCAAACTGTTGAGCATGCTGTTCATTCCGTTCGCGGCATGGTTCCTGGGCGCCCCGATCAAGGCGTCCGAGTACCCGGGCTTTCTCTTTTCGGGGTTGTTTTCATTCTTCGGTGGGCCGATCGTCGCGATCCCGTTCCTGCTGGACCAAATGCAATTGCCGCATGACATGTTCCAGCTGTTCCTGGTCTCCGGCGTCTATGGCGAACGTCTCGGTGATGCCGTCGGAGCGATGCATCTGTGCGTATTGACGTTGATCTCGATCTTCGGTTTCAACCGTTTGCTGCGTTTTCAGTTTTGGGGATTGGCCAAATACGCGTTGGTGGTCTGCGTTTTCGGGATCATCATTCTGGTCGGCGTGCGACTGGTTTTGTATCGAGTGATCTCGATGGCCGACAACAAATACGACGTCATCGAGCGGATGCAGTTACTCGAGCAGCCGGTCGAAAACATCGTCATCAAACAGCCCCATCCAAATCCAGAACCCCTTCGCGACGGAGAATCTCTGCTCCGACGGATCCGCCGCCGCGGTGCCATCCGCGTCGGTTACAACGAAGACAAACTGCCCTTCGCCTACTTCAATCATCGCAGAACGCTGGTCGGCTATGACGTGGAAATGGCTCACTCTCTCGCCCGCGACCTGGGCGTCACCTTGGAACTGGTGCGATTCGATCGGGACACACTGGTCGAGCAACTCAACGCCGACCACTTCGACATCGTCATGTCCGGACTGGTGGGAACGCTGGAACGCGCCCAAGCGATGGCGCACACAGAAAGTTACATGGACGTCAACTTGGCATTGGTCACCCGCGACTTTCGGTCCAACGATTTCCGAACGCTCAAACGCATCTCGGCCCTGGATGACTTGCGGATCGGATTCGTTGACGTCAGCCGCGGTTTCGTCAACCGAATCAAAACCGCGCTCCCCGATGCCACGCTCGTCGAGATCGCCGACAATCGAGATTTCTTCATCGGCAATCATCCCGACCTGGATGCCCTACTGATCAGCGCCGAGAGCGGCGCGGCGTTTACGTTGATGTACCCCCGATTCGAAGTCATCATCCCGACGGAACTGCAGGCCAGCTTGCCGCTGTTTTATGCCGTGGGAAATCGAGACGCCCAGATGCGCGACTTCCTGGAGTATTGGGTCGGTTTGCGTCAGAAAGACGGCACCGCCCAAGACTATTACGACCACTGGGTGCTGGGCAAAACCAACGGCGAAAACGAGCC
>NZ_JBFHKV010000024.1:0-19396 GCF_041595215.1 Stieleria sp.
AGGCGACGGGGCCTTGCCAATAGGCCGACTGCAGAGGACTCGTCGCCTCGTCCACTACCCGAAGATTTAGCTGACACGGAATACTAGTGCCGGATGCGTTCTCCGCCGGTGTAGCGGTCTTCGTTTTTCCAGCCGAACCACCAGTAGCGGTGGACCTTCAAGGTGTCGTAGCCGCTGCCTCCATTGAGGTAATCGCTGGACCAATCTCGGCCTCCGAGCAGACGCCCGCCGTCGAGATAGTCGTTTCCGCTATCACCGTAGAGCGAATCTTTTCCCATCCCGCCATCGAGGTGATCGTTGCCGGACCCGCCCCGCATGTAGTCGCGGCCCAGGTCGCCATAGATTTTGTCACGTCCCGACCCACCATACATCTTGTCGTTCCCCCATCCGCCGTGGAGGTAATCGTTGCCGGATCCACCGGACATGTAATCGTTTCCTAAGCTTCCGAGGATGCGATCGTGTCCTCGGTCGCCGTACAGGCGATCGTGTCCCCATCCGCCATCGACGAGGTCGTTGTGGTCACCGCCACGCAACGTGTCGTTGCCGAGGTCGCCGTAGATTTTGTCGTGTCCGGCATCGCCGTAGAGCGTGTCATGTCCCCATCCTCCGTGGACGTAGTCGTTGCCGCTTCCGCCGTGAATACGATCATTGCCGAGGTCGCCGCTGAGGTGATCATTTCCGGAGTCACCATAGATCACGTCGTTGCCCCAGCCGCCGTCGACGTTGTCATTGCCGCTGCCGCCACGCGCGGTGTCGTTTCCTCGTCCGCCACGGACGTGATCCGATCCCGAGCCACCGTCCAAGTAATCGTCACCCAGGTCGGCGTACAGTTTGTCATTGCCGGTGCCTCCAAAGAGTCGGTCGTTGCCGCCGGTCAGACTGATGTAGTGGTCACCGTAAAGCACGTCGTTGCCCGCATCGCCTTCGAGCGTGTCGCCACCATCTTGCCCCCAGAGCGTGTCGTTGTGGTCGCCGCCGCGAAGGGTGTCGTTTCCGAATCCGCCGCGTAAGACATCATTTCCGCTGCCACCTTCGATCGTGTCATGACCGGCCTGAAAGATCTTGAGCACGTTGTCGATATCGCTGAAGTCACCGAACAATTCGTCGGCGCCCGAACCACCATTGATGTAATCGTGGCCGGCCTCACCGTAGATCAAGTCAGCATCACTTCCGCCGTAGAGCCGATCGTTGCCGAATCCGCCCATCACCTTGTCTTTGCCGCTGCCGCCGTCGATGGTGTCGTTGCCGGCGCCCTTGCTTGTCGCGGTCATGAAGATGTAGTTTGCGATGGAATCGCCATGCAGCCAGTCGTCGCCGCCATCGCCGAAGAGGTTGTCCGAACCTTCGTCCCCGTAAATGACGTCTCGATGTTCGCCGCCATGCAACGTGTCGGAACCTTGACCGCCGCGAATTTTGTCTTCACCATGGTCGCCCCAGACTTCATCATTGCCTTCCTCGCCCATGATGTTGTCATTTCCATTGCCGCCGCGGATCGCATCGTTTCCGGTTCCGCCCATCAATTGGTCATTTCCGTTTCCGCCATCGATCGCATCGTTGCCGCCGCCGCCACGGATTTCGTCATTCCCGTTGCCACCGAGTAAGGTGTCGCCTGCCTTGCCGCCGACGATGATGTCATTGCCGTCGCCGCCGTTGAAGTTCAGCGGCAACGTCATCCCGGGGGCAGCCAATAATTCGTCATTTCCGCTGCCGGCGTCGAGTTCGAGCGACTGCACACCTTCGAAGGTTTGGCTATAGGAACGTCGCACGCCGCTTGTATCAACGAACCAGTAGATGACCTGGACGCGATGCCCCTGGTCGGTCTCGCCAAGCGACCGCACCCGGAAATTCTCGTCTGCGGCGGTTCCCTGTTTCGTGTGCGTGATCCCTTTGCGTAAACCGGCGGTCTCGCCGGCGTGAACGACCAGGTTTCCGTTCTCATCGATCGCCCCGAGCGTGGCTTCTGTCTGTGTCTTCGCCAGAATGTCTTTGTCGTCCGGCGTCGAGATGTCGAAGTCGACCAAAGAAACCTCGGCGAGAGTCGACTTCCAATCGAGCAGGTCGAAGCCGACGATCGACACCTTGGCGATGGCATCCACGCCGACGAGCAATTGGCCCGACGCGTTGACGATCGACGCAGGGTTGTAGTCGACGATCTCTTGCAATTCGTCGAAGCGAACGTGTCCGTCGTAGGTCCAATCCTTTTCATTTTGGGGACGCGTCGGGGTGAAAGGATCCGTCCACTGATCGGTGGGCAGCGTGTCGGGAAGATCGTTCAGGTCCAGATTGACGTCGATCGACATCGTTCCGAGAATCCCCGCCTTTGCCGTCAGGACTTTCCAGTCAGGCCCCAGCGATCCCCCGACCGAAGCTTTGGCACGAAAGTAAACTTCGGGCAGGTCCTTCTTTTGACTGCGAATCCGGCTAACGTCACCATCGGTCGCGCCGTACTGATTGTTGTCATCGACATAGAATCCTCGATCCAGGAAATGTTCGTTCTGCTTCCCGCTCTCTTCGAATGTCTCTCGATCGGTGAAGTCCAAGGCGTTGGAGTAGTCGTAGATTCCTTGAGCATCAACACCGAATCCGAGATCCAACCCCGCGCCGAGTTCGAATTGGAACTCGCCGTTGGCAAGAAAGGCCAACGCGGCGATCGGCGCGGTGTATTCGTACTTGATCGCCGTCAGGTCAAAATTCAAATCGGCTTGGAACAGTGTGGTGGACGCGTCACCGCGGAGCAGGTCGACGAGCGTCTGCGACTCGGAAAGAATCGGCAGACGCAGGTCGCCTTCGAATTCGGTCTCGAACGAGGTCTTCGTCTTTGTCGCGGACTTCTGCTCCGTCGTGATATTCTTCAATTGATCTAGTTTGCTACGTTTGTCTTCGTCTTCCTGCTTGCCGAATTGATAGTCGAACGAGGCTTTGACGTTTCCAAGGCCGCGTGTCGTGTCATTCAAGTCTTCGGTACCCGGCGTCTTGTAGTCCAAGATCCGATTCATCAGGCTAAGCACCGACTCGGCGCGATCGATCTTGCGCAAGGCCTCGCGACGATCATCAGCATTGCGATTCGCCTGGGCCGCTTTGCGTGCGACATCGAGGAACGTCAGATCCGTAAACGATCCCAGTCCGGGAATCGGATCGGTCAGCAGATCGACGATCGGCTTGACGGGCATGATGACATCGCGAATGCCGGAAAGGATCGGATCGATGAAGTTTCGGTAGAGCGTTCCCAAATCGAGACGCATGTGCTTGTACTCGATCGCGACGTCCGACTGTTCAGCGGTGTTTTCGCCAGATGTCGTCGCCTCACGCAGGGTGTACTTCACTTCGACCAGATTCGTGACCGCGAGGTTGAACATCGAATCGCTGCCCAGCCCTTCGATGGTCGGCAGGAAACTTCCCTCGGCATCAAGGGTGACGACGCCGTCCCCGGTGAGCGTCCCGGACACGCCGACATCGCCGAACTCGTCGGTCACCAAGAAACCGTCTTTGCTGGGATCGGTGATGTCGATCGTGTAAGTGCCCTTGAAGTGCGAATTCCCATCGTGTGATTGAAACTCGCCGATAAAGACCCCTATCTTTCCACGTGCCGGTCCGAATTCGCCATGGCCCATGGTTTCATTGAGTTGGGCGTCGACGTTGATGGTGATTTCATCGGCGCCGCTGGTCACGACGAAAAACTCGGTGTCGCCGCCGGCAAGTTCGCGGACGCCGAATTCGAGATCGAATCGTACGGTCAGTTTCGTGTCGACCGCGTCATCGTTGTCGAGCAAGACGTCGACCACCGAATCGTCGCCGAGCCCGAGATCGAGATCCAAGTAGTCTTGCAACGTCATCTCGACAGGAATCTTGAATCGGACTTCGCCGCCGTCGTCACTCTGCGTCACCGTGATTCCCGTTTCGGCGATCATGCCGTTGAGCGCCGCTTGAAGAGCCGTCTTGGTTTCCTCCACCGTCGCACCCGATTCCAGTTCGACGTCCGCCAATTCTTGCTTGAGCTGCGTGATGAATTGGCCTTTCGAACCTTGGCCCGCGAGTTGGCTGCCGATCAACGGCGCTTCGGTCGTAAGCACCCGCTCGTTGACTTGCTGTTGAAGCGAGTCGAACAGGTCCGATTGGAGACCTTCGTCGATCACACCCAGATCGGCTGCAAACATTTGCCGGTTTGCCAGCTTCTGGATCAGCATCTTGCGTGGGCGTCGATTCCGTTTGTCGCGTCGTTTGGGAGTCAGCATCGGGTGTTCCTTGATGGATCGGTGGTCTGTATGGGTGCGAATGGGGCTGGACGTGGGATCCTGCGTCAATTTGCTGGGGATCCCTTAACGCCGCGAACAGAAAATTCCTGCTCTCATCGGCACATATGCGCAGCCACCCATCCCGTTACAGAAAACCCCTGAACTTTTCTCCATGGGCGTTTTTAGACCGCAAATCAGCGGGTGAAGTCGCGGTCTGAATCGCAAGGATTCCGTCGGCCCGATCCCGAAAAATGAGCTCGATTGCCGGGACACCGGCCGTGGCATCTTTTCAGATTGAACGCTAGTCTTCGTCGATGCCCAGCACCGAGTCGGCGACGAAGGCGTTGTTGAGACGCTCTTGGCCGAAGGTGGACACCGGTCCGTGGCCGGGCAGGAACTGGATCTGCTTGCCCAGCGGCCACAGTTTTTGAACGATCGATTCGATCAGGTCATCGGTGCTGCCGTAGGGGAAATCGGTGCGTCCCACCGAGCCGCAGAACAACACGTCACCGACGAAGGCAAAGGCGTCGTCGGGCTGAACCAACACAATGTGCCCGGGGGTATGCCCCGGGCACTCGTACACGTCAAATTCGATTCCCGCAAGCTCGACTTTGTCGCCTTCGTTCAAATAGCGGTCGGGGGTCACGTTCGTCCCGCCCACGATGCCGTACTTGCCACAATCGGTTTCGATCGAATCGAGCAAGAACTGATCCTTGGCGTTGGGGCCGATGATCGGGACGCCGAACTTCTTTTTCAATGGACCGGCGGCCCCGACATGATCGATGTGGCCGTGTGTCAGCCAGATCGCCGAGACATCGACGCCGAGTTCTTCGACGGCCCCGATGATGAGCTCGGCGTCGCCGCCGGGATCAACGATGGCGGCCTGTTTCGTTTCAGTCGACCAGATGATCGAACAGTTTTGTTGCAGTGGCGTGACCGGCACGATGCTGACTCGGAAACGGGGTTGCGGCGCGGCATCGGGCTGGTCGGAGTCGGTCATGGTTGACGTGCTTTGGTTCAGGGCGTTTCAGTGGAAGATCAAGACGACGACGCGGACGCCACGCGGAAGACTTATTCGTGGGGCGACTGATGCATGATCGCCGCGGCATAGTTCAATGCATCGGTCCACTGTTTGTCCAGTGCCGCGTTCCAGTCGTTGCCGTGGAATTCGGCAATTGTTTCGACCAGCACCTCGACAAATTTCGGGAACAAATCGTTGGCGATCCCGAGCCCGTGATGCTTCGTTCCGAGCACTTCCAGGTAGTCCTTGGAGGAACGACGCAGCGCCGGGTATTGCTTGACGGCTAGCAACGCCATGGTCAACATCGCCGTTTGGCGTTTGACGTTGGCACCGGCGAAGAAGTATTTAAACTCGGGATAGCGCTGAAACAGCCGCTCGTAAAACCCATCCAGTGCGTTGGATTCATCGCTCAGAATCGCTTCGACGCTCTCGTCAAGTTCCACGGCTGGACCTAACTGAATTTAAAAAGTAGATCCGACATTCTAGCACGTCGCGCCCGGTGGTGGGTCGATCCGGGCCGGGTGGGCTGCGTTGGGCGGACTGCTCGGGCAGGGCGGACTGAGCCGGCCCAGCTGCGCCGACTACCAGCATTCAATCGCCGTCGAGCGCCGGGCCGGCTTGGGTCGGTTTCGATTTCAGGCCGACGGTGTTGACCGTGACAACGGAGTAGCCGTGGTCGACGCCTCGCTCTGCCGTTTGGTCGACGA
This sequence comes from Stieleria sp., assembly GCF_041595215.1. NCBI lineage: Bacteria > Pseudomonadati > Planctomycetota > Planctomycetia > Pirellulales > Pirellulaceae > Stieleria > Stieleria sp. Next base: position 5,961 of record NZ_JBFHKV010000024.1, read on the forward strand.
ATTCCATTTGCACCAACGGTTGCGTGGGTGTGTCGCTGTATTGCAAGCCTTGAAAGATCGGGCGACCGAATCGGTTCGTCACTTCGGTTGGCACTTCGGCTAGTGGCTTGCCGTTGCGAAGGATAATGAACTTCTCGATCCCGCTTTGCAAATCGGCTTCCGCCCGCCAGCGCAAACGGTTGCCCTGAAGCTGAACCGACTTCGGCGGCGGCGGTGGTGAGGGATCCGCAACCCGGGTGTCCTTGCGGTACTGCATCCACAACGTCGCGATCGTCTCGTCGGGCAGCCAGATGGCTTGCAGCGGGTCGCCGTCAAAGTCCTCCGCCGCGACAGCGGTCGTGTCGGTCGGCTTGGCCAGCCAGGCTGAGTCGGTGGGCATGGGACGCAAGGCACCGCCCGGTTCCATCGGCAACCGACGTTCCAGGCATCGATCCAGCCACGGGATTGCCAGGTAGCGCTGATTGCCGCATTCATGTGCGGTCAAGGGATCGATCGCGATCCCGAGCAACCCGCCGCGACCGCGAACCGTTTCAAAAAACTCCAGGTTCGCAGGCCAGACCTTCGCGAACCGTCCGTCCTTCACCGTCACGCCTTCTTTCGTACCGGGATTGCACATCATCGGCACACCCAACGCAGCCTCGGGCAATGTGTGTGGTTTGATACCGGGGCGATCGGGGTTGGGGGCCCGCAGCGGAACGCCCGAGCGTAGCCACGCCGCCACGATCCGATTCGGCCGGATCATCACCATGCCGCCGCACCAGTGACCACCGCCGCTGTGTCCCCACAGCGCCAACGGTGCCGACGCGAGTTCCGGGTGCCCCGATTGCCTGCCAAGGTCGACCAGCGATTGTTCAAACGTGGTCGCCGATCCGTTGCGGGGATCGCACCACATCTGACAGTCTGCTTCCTGCGGTTGTTCGTAGGCCGGAGCCAACAGCGCGCAGTCATGTTTTCTAGCGAGCGCCTGCCAGTGCAAATCAAAGGCACCGGTCAGTCCCGATTTGCACGAACCTTCGCCGCATCCGTGTTGGTGCACGACGACGCCCCGCAACGTCTTCACGCCCGGTGGAATCCAAATCGTGTAGCTGACCGGGAAAATTAACTCGGTGGACGTCGGGTCATCAGGCTTCTGGGCGTCGGACGTCTCCGCGGCATCGTAGCGGACTCGGTAATAGGGCGGCTCCACATCGGGGAACACGTCGTACGGTGGAGACTGCGCCGTCAACGGCATGACAGTGCCCAGCAGAATACCGATCAGCAGGACTGGGCGGGAAACGAGACAACGGATCATGTCGGACGAGGTGTTCATGCGGGGGTGTGGAAGTCGCATCGGCGGAGGGGCGTTTCTGGTGGTCAAGAATATAGCACGCCTGTCGGTCCCCTTGGCCAAACGCGTCTGTTCGCTTGTCCGTCACCCGCCCTGACGTGTCGCATCAGCCCTTCGGCCGGGGTTGTCGACGAGGGCAGAAGCGTTAGGTTTCTTCGCGGCCACCGGTGGCGGTGTGCTGCTGACGGTCGGCTCTCGTTCGCCGACCGTCGTTTCCATGGACGCTTGTCGCCCGAACGATGAAAAGGGATTGTATTGATGAAATCACGTTTGATTCTTCTCGTTGTCTTTGCCGTGTCTTCCGTTGCCGTCGCCCAGGGTGGCGCCTTTGATGAAGTCAATGCGTGGCGCCGTGCTGCCGGGTTACCCTCATTCATCGAAGACCCCGCGATGACCGAGTTTGCCAAACGCAAAGCGGAGTACCGCGCCGCACGGGGACTGAAGAACGGACATCAAGGCCCCTCGGTTCCGGCCGGTTGGACCGAGGGTTGTGGGGAAGCAACTGCGACGTGGGGTTGGCTGACCTGTGCGACCGAATGCGATTTCCGTTACGCCGGAGCCGGGGTGGCGATCGGCGCCGACGGCGAGCGTTACATGGTCTTTGTCGGGCGAGGCGGAAGCGGCCGAGCGTTGATCGATCCCAATCGCTACCCGATCATCAAGACGGCGCACTTGACCCCCAACCCGTTGCGGGCGGTCGCGTCGCGTGTGGCATCGCGGGTCGCCGATTCCACCTCCAAACGCTGCCCCAAGTGCGGCCGAGTGCACTGAGTCAGTGGTGCCGGGAACGGACGAGCAATTGAAAAGCGATGAAGTCCAGACCATCAAAAAGCACTTCGATGGCGTGCCGGCTTCATCCCAATACCGCTAAGTTAAGGCCCGGACGCTGGCGCGAACCGGCTGATGTCAAACGATGATCAGCCGTTTGGCGCGAGCCTACGGGCCCTCCCTAGAGGAAACGACGCTTAAATACGGGCGTGAGCCTGCCCGGGCCGGCAATCACGACCGGCGGTGGTTCCACTACCGCTGTGTCCAGCGGGGCCCCTACCGGGCAACCGCTGCAGCCGAACGCCAACCAACAGCCAAAGTACTTTTCCAATTGACCGTGCGATCGCGATTCCGCCAGCAGCGGGTGGTCGATCCTCCAATCGATTGACTTGTCCGCATGCCCCACGCAGTCAAATAGTGATGGCGGGACAACACCAATCGTTGCGTGCTACCGCACGCGGCACTTGAATTCGATCGTGGCTGTTTCGCCGACGGCCAGGGGATCGGCCAGCGTCCATTGCATCCGCACCGAACCGGCGGCGTTGCCCTTGGTCGTGAACTCGGCTTGGCGATCGCAGTGCTGGGAGTCTTCGATATACTCCAGCCGTCCGACCAGGCTGTCCGCGATTTCGATGTGGCTGACTGCAGAGTCACCGACGTTGCGGACATGGATGGCGAAGCTGACTTCGTCGCCCTGCTGTGCGTGAGCCTTGTCGGCGACCTTCATGATTTCCAGGCGACCGGCGTCCGGGAAATCGTATCGGACGAATCCTTCGACCTTGGCATCACGTGTCAGCACGGGCGGCGTGATGCTTTCGATCATCACTTCCACGGCATCGCGGATCATCCACGATTGGGCCGCGACGGCGCCTTGTTTCAGGATGGCGATTTGCGATTCATCCAAACGATTCAACGAAACGGCATCGAGTGTCGCCAGGATTTCCAAGGCGTCTTCGGCCAGCAGTGGTTGCACGATGCCTTCGACCGGAACACCGCGATTGCGATCGCGCATCGCGTCGACGCGTCGTGCGACGTCCGCACGGGCCAGTTCCAAGGACTCGCCGACCACCAAGCTCGGTTGCGTCAAACCAATTCCGTTGGGACCGACCGGTTGAAAGGTGCCACGCAGGCCGACGGCTTTCTCGCCGGCGACCGCGCCGCTGACTTGCCGAATCGCGCCGAAGCGGGGTGAGTACAGACAGACGGGATTGCTCGCTTGGACCGCGATGTCACCCGCCTCGGTCGTGTAATGCACCACGGCATCTTGGGGATCGAGCCCGCCCACGTGGTCATTGACCATCACGCGGGCTTCGGGCGGTGTGTCCCCGCCGTTGCACAAAAACTCTTGCGGATCGTAGGGCTGGCCCATCGCCATGACGGGAGTCGCGGGCGCCCAGGTTTGGCATGATCCGGCGTCGGTGCTTTGGATGCATCCTTGGCAGGCCCCGGCTTGATCGCCGGCGCGATCACTCAATCGACCGAAGTAGCCGACCTGTGCGATTTCGTTTGGTTCCGGTTGGATCGCTGCAGCGGTCTTCACTCCGGGAACCGCAGGCGTGTGACCGCCGGGAGTCAGCTTCGGCGTGGGTGTCTGATGCATGCCTGGCAAGTTCGGTGTTCCCGGCAACCGCAATCCGTTGGTCACCGCCGGCGACTGGCAACCGACAAGGACCACCATCGTTCCCAGCAGTGTCCCTGCCGCGAACGTGCCCCGACAGAAAGATCGGCAAGATGCAAAGCAGTGAAACATGGTCGGTTGCAGTTGAAGGTGTATCGGGAACAAAGCTTGTCGCTCAGCGGCACGGTCCAGATGCGTGGTTTTCGTGCTGCCGACGCGATCAAGGTGTTTCAGGCATGGGTTCTGGCTTGTAAATCGGCGCCCAAGCGGGAAAGCCGAAGTAGAACTGGGAGCTCAGTGCCGGGTTCCGCGGCGGCGACTTGGATCCCAGGCGTACGATCGCGACGGGGCGGCCGAACGAATCGGCCGTCGCGAGTGCATCTTGGTCCAATGGGATATCGATCGGACGCGACTCGGTGCGTTGCTGGGCAAGCGGGATGGCCGTTTGTGGGTCTTCCAGGTAAACGACCCTGGTGACCAAATTGCCGTCGAGCGCTTCCTGCAAGTCCGATTCGCTCAGGTTGATCGGGATCGGGTACAGCGTTTCGAGTCCGCGTGGCGGATAGATGCGCCCGATCAGTTCGACCGTCGGATAGAGTTCGGCGCCGATGGCGTCGGGGATGCCGGTGATGCGAAAACGGTACACCGCACCGACCATCAGGCCGGCCATCAGATCCGGTTCCTCTTCGCTGTGGCTGCCCGCCAGTGGCAAGGAGAACTTGGTGCCGGCGGGTCCCGAGAAGGCGACCGGTTGGAACGTGCCCTGCTGCATTGAGACCGCAGCCGGACTTTGCCAAACCGCACCCGGCGGCAGTGATTTGTAGTACAGCGGATGTCGCCCGCTGGTATCGAGCGGTTCGACCGCTGCGGCGACACGATTGAACGCGACGTTGCTGAGCAAGGTGATCAGCAAGGCAAGGACGAACATGCAAACCAACGCCTCAGCTCGGTTGCTCGATTCGGCCACGTCGATCGTGATCGCGGCGGTTCTGGGCCTGGTATGCATGGATCTCGGCCTGGTTTGCATCATGGGGTCCACTCAAACGTGGGCGTCGGTCATCCGAAAATCAGATGCCGACGCCACGTGCTTTCAACAGTTACCTCTTCAGCCCTTCGTCATGCGGTCCCTGCGATCAGGGTTGGCAATTCGGATCGACTGGCTGACTTCCCGGCAACAGGGGACGTCCCGCAGGTGCACCCGGGTGGATGTTCTGCTCGGTGATCCGCACTCGGCTGACCGGGTTGGGATAGCTGTAGCCGGGCTGATGCCGAACGGTCGTTCGCATCGTTTCGACGGGCTGGGGAATATGCATCGGGGTGCGGTTCCGCATCACGTGCTTCTTCAATCCCGCGGGGGCTCCCAACGGAATGTGCGGCGGTCCGGGCAACCCGATCGGTGTGCCGCTGATCGGCATGCCGTACTGGGGTGCGTTGACGCCGGCGATCATGCCCGGCAGTTGCGGCGGAGTCATCGAACAGGCACCGCCATCGGGGCCACAGCCGCTCGTCGACGCCGGGGCGAAGGGTGCGGGCAGTCCGGCGATCGGCGGAGACATTCCCAGTCCCATGCCGCCCGATCCGGGCATTTCGATATCTTTGTCACCGAGTCGGATGATCGCCAGGATCGAACCGCGTCGGTCGGCTTCGACGATCGGATCCACGCCCGGATCCAGCCGCGTGCTCACCAGGGTATCAATTCCCGCCAAAGCAGGACCTTGGAAATCCGGATCGGGCAGGTACAGCACCTTGGTCACAAAATTACCGGTGACCACTTGGTCGAAATCCTCTTCGTCGAATTGAAGCGGAATCGAGTTGTGGGCAAGGTAAGCGCCGGTGCGCGGATTGGCATAGGCCAATTCGATCGTCGGGTACAGTTCCACGCCTTCACGTCCCGGGATGTTCGTCAGCTTGATGCGGAACAAACCACCTTGGGGAAAGTTTTGGCGGGCGGGGACGATCAACGGTTCGCTGTCGAACATGCCGCTGCCGGTTTGGTCGTAGCGAACCTGCATGCCTTCGGGGCGACCGAAGGTGACTTGAACGGCTTGATTGATCGGCGCGGCGACCATCATGCCGCCCATGCCGGCTCCGCCGACGATCGTTCCGCTGGATCCGGCGTTGCATCCGCAGGCGGCACCGCCGGCATGCATGCCGTCAACGAATCCGACTTGTTGGATTTCGCTCTGGCTTAAATCTCGGCCTGCGGCGGCGAGCTCCGACGGGACTTCCGTCGGAACCTTGTTGGCCGCAATCGTGTTGCAGGATCCGGCCGGAGCAGCCATGGCACCGGCGTACGGTGGTGGTCCCAAGACGCCGGGGCCGGGGCCTCCGACTCCAGGACCGGGCTCCATCATTTGTTGAGCCGGTGGTAAATTGTGGCGAGTCGGTACGCATCCGGTCGCGACCATCGCACCAGCCGCAATCAGCGACAAGTGAGTGACGAATCGTTTCATCTTTTCCCCCATTCCTTGGGTAGCACCGCGCTCGAATGCGGTTTGCGGGTCGGTCCCCGCCTGGGCTGAAAAATCAAAGGTAGTTTCTCGTGCACGATCTGCCTGGACGTGTGACCCGAATCGCATCTACGATTCGCGCCACGCAACGGACAGGACGGCCACGTGATAAACCCATCGGCACGTTGCGTCCTGATTCTTTGGAAAAATCGCCATAACCCGACCATGAAGATCGATCGACACGACCGCCAGCAGCCGAAAGGCCCCGTGAAACTCCGTTTCACGCCCCCACTGTGCCTATTCGCCTTCGGTTGTGTCCTCGTCGCGGTGCTTTTCAATCAGCCGCTCGGTGGACAACCGGCCCAAGCCGAGCCGCCAATGACCGGACAGACGACACACCCGCCGGCGCCCGATCCAAGCCCACCGCCCGCTGGAAATGCTGTAGAAAATACCGGCGATGGCTCGGCGGACAGCGCCGCCGACCAGCAGCGTGCCGCCGCATTGATCGATCAAGTCATCGATCGTCTGGCCAATGGTGCCGCCTTCGATTGTAAAATCCGCCAACGTGTTCGAACCGCCGGACGCGAAGTGCTCGGCGTCGGCACCTATCTGCAGGTCGGTGGCGGAACCGGACAATTTTCTTTTCAGATCGAAATGCACGATGGCACCGGAAAACATCGTCTGCAACAAATCAGCGACGGACGCCTGGCTTGGACCCGCACCGAGGTCGCCGGCGTCATCTCCCTCAGCCGCGTTGATGTCGGATGGTTGGACGAAGGAGCCCGGACGCTACGCAGAAACAACCGGATCAAACCTAGCATGATGGTCGGGGGACCCTGCGAAATGCTTGATAGCATTCGCCGAGACTTTGACTTGAAACTCGGCAAAAGCTCGCTCGCCGGACGGTCGCTATTGGTCGTCATCGGCACGCTGAAACAAAGTCGACGCGACGAAATCACCGCGATCGTCGACGGAGCCGAATTGCCGGCACTGTTTCCCACACGCGTCAACGTGGCCATCGCCCAAGACGACGACCCCGAAATTAACTTCGGCAAAGGCCTGCCGGTTCGAATCGAGCACTTCAGCGACCCGATTGCCACGTCCGACGCCCCCCAAGGCGAACTGCGGTCGACGCTCAAAAAACGCCAAATGATCTCGTTGCTGGAATTCTATTCGATTCGCCCCGTCGCCCCTCCCCCGATTCAACGGTTCCGCTTCGAGAACCAGGACACCGAGATCGATTTCGTCAACGAAACCGGCCGCTACGAAGACCGATTCAATATCCGAGTCAGCGCCAAGGAACGCGAACGGTACCGCTGAATCATCCAACGGCTCACCCGCTCGCTCTTTAATCCCGCTGCAACAGTTCGACCAATCGGGGAAAATTCGACCGCTCGGATTCCGGGATGAATTGCTTCAACAGCGAGAGTTTCTTGGGGACGTCCGGATGCGTTTGGATCACATGTCTGGTGAACGCTCGTTGACTCTCGTTGAAGGCGTCGCCGGAGCGGATGCCGATGACATTGCAGAGTGAAAACAACGAATGCGGGCTGACGTCCATCGGCAACAGTCGCGTGTAGATCACTGAGGGATCTTTCGACATTTCGGCCGACTGGACAAATGCACTCCAGTGTGATTTCCACAGTCCGGGGGCTTGCTCAAATGCGAACAGGTAGGTGATCGCGGCTTGATGATACTTTCGCTCTGATAAGAGTTTGTCGGCTCGTGCGAGGGTCAATTCGGGCGTCAACTTTTCCTGGTCGATGGCCTGTTTCCAAAGCTGGATCGCTTTGTCGCCTTGGCCGGCGCGCTGGTACAACGCTGCCACTGTGTCAACGAAGCCTTCCGGGATCGGCGCGTCGGGGGTGGGGGCAGTACCGACCCGCCGCTCGAACAGCGAAATCAGTTGGTCAATCCGACCGGCACGGATCAGGATCTCCATGGCTTGGTGAGACACCGCGGATCGCAAAATCTTTCCATTGGACACGTGACCTTGGATGATCGAAAACGCGACCTCCGCGGCCGTGACCTGGTTTCCGTCCATCAGAAGTGATTGGGCGATCCGCAGTTGATACAAATCGTCTTGTCGCAGCGAGGGCGTCACTGGTGAGGTGACGCGTCGACGAGTCGCGACCGCCAGATTCGGTCGGCCGCCCAATCCTTGTTCCGCCAATAGTCTTTCAAATGCCGTGCGAGTGGAGTGGTTGAGTTGCAATTCCAGGAATTGATCGGCAGCATCACGGGCCGATGCAATGGCGCCGATCCGTGTCGCCAGATAAAACTTCGCCAATTCGAGTTTCTGCGTCGACAGGTCGTCGCTCGTTTCGACATTGTTTAGCCGCGCAAACCCCTGGTCGGCTTTGGTGGTTTCAATTTCGAAACGCGCCAATTCGATTTGCAGGTCGACGTCGTTGGGATAAGTTTGGCAAAGCCCTAACAACTTTCTGTAGCAATCAGCGGGGCGTCGATTCCACCATGCTGCATACGCCGCAACCAACTTGCGCAGTTTCAGTTCTTGTTCCGTCGCATCGGGCAAATCACGCTCAAGGCCCATCATCCAGCCATCCGACTGAGAATCCGGGACGGGGCTGAAACGCTGAGGGTCGCCGTCGATTGCCAGTTGCAGAAAACCTCGCATCAGATAGTCGTCGATCAATTGCCTGGCAAGCGTTGTGTGCCGTTGGTTTCGCGAGAAGGTGAAACTCATCGAGGTCATCGACGTTGTCACCTGTCGGGTCGCGTCAGTTGCATATTGACGCACAAACTCGTTGCCGGTCAGCGCATTTTGTTTCAGCGTGTTTCGACGTGTGCAGTGGGCCAACCACGTATCCAAAAGCACCGTCCGATGCCGCCGTCGAAACTCTATTTCCGAAGGCAACGCGGGTGAGAAGAGCCAGGTTTTGACTTTGTTGGACTGCATGTTCTTCAACAAATCGAGTTGCCGGTCGCGACGTGCGATGTCGGGCAATCGGGCGACAAGTTCGTCGGCACGGGGCAGGTCGTTTTGCCAAAGCGCAACCTGGACGTCCGCGATGGCAACCACCAAACGATTCAGTGGGGGAGCCGCCGCGTCGTGATGGGGCGTCGGCATTTCCTTTCCAGCTTGCCGATACTCACGGATCATGAAACGATGCAATTCAAGTTCTTGCCCGATCTGCTCGGGCGATAGGTTGCCGACAAGCATCACTTCCCGTCTGGCCGCAACAACCTTGGCCAGGATCCCCAGTTGGTGGTCGTCGAGCGACTTGAGACGCCTCGACGATCCATCTCCCTCGACCCTCATCCGCTTCGTCCTGGCTTCCAAGATCGATCGCCATTCCGGGTGCTCGTCTGCCGGGGCGACTTCTGCCATTCGCCAAAACAATGACTCGGGGGGACGGATCGCCGTGCGACTGAGCGATCGTTCCAAACCATAAAGCGCCAGCAATTCTTCCAACTGGCGCGGGTCCTTGATCTGATCCGGCGGCGGCATCGGGAACATTGCATCGATCAGATCGTGAACCGATTGCGGGTTGCCGTCGCGTGTGTTTTGTTTGCTACGGCCGAGCACCACGATCGCGCGACTGATCCAACGGGCCTGATAGTAGTCCTCGGGGATCAGATAGTCCCGTGGGGCGGGTCGCGCGGGGGTACCGGCCGGAACGCGGGCGGCATTGGCGGAGTCCGCTTTGCCAAGGAAGTTGCTTAGGAAAAGCGTGAAGTTGCGTTTCGACACCGTGTACGTGCTCAATTTGGCGGTGCCGGAACGTCTGACTCGCGGAGTGAGACGAATCGTGTAGTTGCCGGACAGGCCCCTGCCGGACGCTTGCGTGGCTTGGCAGGGCGGAGGCAGGTCGAACTGGGCGTCCAGGGCGTCGATCTCGCCGGCCAAGCGAATCGCTTTGGCAAGCCGAGCGTCATCGGCGTCGCGAGCGGTCAAGAATAGTAACTGCGACTCCACACATTTGATTCCCCACCACGCCGTTTGATGCTCGCCTGCGATGCGGCACAGTTCGATCGCCTTGTCGAAACTTTGGTCGGCCGTTCGCGCGATGAGGGTCATGGCGCGTTGCGGATCGGTTGTGTGGGCCAGTTCGCTGGCACTTAATTCGAACTGCTTCAACTTGCCAAGCTTGGCCTGCAGTTCCCCCAACAAATCATAGTCGTCCGGCGTGCCTGCCAGGTCGATCAATTGACGCTGATACTCCACGGCGGTCTCAAAATCGGACATCGCCATCAGACAGGTGACGGTTTGCCGGATCAAATCCTGATCGTCGGGTTGCTGATCTACCAATTGCCGCAACAGAAAACTCGCACGCTTGAAGTTTTCGATCGATTGCCAAAACGATGCGACCATTCGCTGTGCGTGGTAGCGGTCCTTGGTCGTCAACAAAAACTGTTCCAATCGTCTGAGCAGCTGATTCGATTCTCCCCGCCGCTCATACAGCGGAACCATCATTTGCATCAGTTCCTGACGGCGATCCCAGTCGCGTTCCATCTCGATCGCTTCCCAATACAGCAGGATCGCCGGGTCGGTCTGAAACCGATCGGCGTAGTGTTTGGCCAACATCAAGCGGTGCAGATTGTCACGCGGTGCTAGATCAATTGCGTTTCGCAGGGCCGCGACCGCTTCTTCGTCGCGCCGGAGGGCGAACGCCAGCTCAGCAAAGATTCGATAGGAATCTGCGGCACCCGGAGCGACGCGGATCAAGGCGACGGCGGTCTGAGCCGCTTGTTCCAGATCGCCGATTTCGTTTTGCAAGGTCAAGATCCGACGCAGGTATTCCGTTTGGAACCGAGCGTCCAGTTCCGTCAATCGCTCGTAATACTTGATCGCGTCCATTCGCCGCTGCTGCCGTTGGGCGATCTCCGCTGCGATAAGTAGCGTTTCGACGTCGTCGGGGGCTTGATCGAAGGCGTCTCGGATTGTCTCAGCGGCGCGGGAAAGTTGGTTGTCGGCAAGGTACAGATGCGCCAACAGCAAACGGTTCTTGATCGAGGCTTCTTGATTGGCCGTTTGTGCGATCACTTGTCTCAGGGTTCCGGCTTCGATGTAGGCCGTGATTTGGTCGCGAAGCACCTGTTGACGCTCGTCTCGCGTTTCCGCAATCGACTCTGCCGTTTCCAGCTGTGCGATGGCCTGTCGATAGGCGTTTGCGTCCATCAACGCCCGGGCGTAGCGGAGCCGTTGATTGAAGGTCAGATCAAATGAAGCCGCCTCGCGCCACGCTTCGAGTGATTGAGAGTTGAACTTGAACGATGCAAAAATCTCGGCCAACCGAATCAACGACTCGCGATTCCGACGCGGACCCGTCGCGATTGATTGCCAAACCTCGATGGCTTCATCCACCCGCTTGAGCGTATGAAGTTGCTCGCCCAGGTATTCGCGGTATTGCGTGGAATCGGGGGCTAGCTCGACTGCCTTGCGGTACAGAGAAATGGCCTGGTCGGTACGACCAATGCCGGACAGCAGTTTGGCAACGCGGACGTGCAGCACCGGATCCTCGGGCCGTAAACTCAACAGCCGTTCCCAGACGCCAGCGGCGGCATCACGTCGTGCGTGCAGTTCTCTGTCCACGTCACGCAACAGCAGTCGGCCCCAGCGAATGAAGTGATCGGGATTGTTGGGGTCGAGACGAACGAGGGCTTCGAAGTGCGGCGATGTATCTGCCGGACGATCGGCGCGGTCCAAGACATCGATCAATGCCAGACGGGCGGAGATGTCGCCCGGCGCTTTTTCGACGGCGGTCAGCATCGTTTTTCGGGCCAAATCCGAACGTCCGGCGAGCGTTTGGATCTGACCCAAGCGAATCCGCAAGGACAGATCATCGGGCAACCGTTGCACCTCCGCGGAATAAAACTCGATCAGTGCATCGAATGAACCATCGTGGAGTAGTCCTGCCTCCAGACGATCGCGGACATCGCGATACAGCCAGCTGCCCGGACGGAGACGCAATAACAAGGATTTCAATTGTTCGTTCGCCTCGTCGGCGCGATCGAGCAGGCGCTGCAGTTCCGCCGTTTGGATTTGAATGCGAATCTTCTGTTCGGCGTTCTTCGCTCCCCGAGCCAATTGGGTGTATTGTTCCAAAGCCGGTTCGTACAGCCTTTCGTCAACCAATTGTCGGGCGACCCGTTCAGCGATCGATTGATCACCGGGAAACTGTTGTTCGAGTTGTTTCCACGTTTGGATCGCTTTCGATTGATTGCCCGATTGAGCATGCAGTCGACCAAGTTGCAGATAGATCTCCACCGCATCGACGCGTCTGGGGCCGCGATCGAGTGAACGCTGCATCGCCTCAATCGCTTCGTCGGTCTTTCCCGTCGCACGCAATGCCGCTGCCAATTGAAAGCTGGCCATGGCATCCTGTTCCAGCCAACGTTCCGCCTTGCCCAGCGCCACGATCGCCTTGCCGTACAGACCGCGACGGAGCTGAATCAGCCCGAGCACCATTTGATGCTCCCCGGCACGCTCGGCCGACTCGGCGGCATCAAGCGATCGAAGGAAATCGTCCAGCGTGCGATTTTGGAGATGGTGGCTGTACACGCGATCGAGCGCAATTCCCGGTCTCGGTCGCCGCAGCAGGACCTCGGTGAATCGCTCGATCGCCTGGTCGGACTCGGCGGCTGGGCGTTGTGCCAGGACACCGCTTCGATCGGTCAAGGCAACGCCCCCGATCGTTAGCAAACAGACGAGCGACACCATGCGGCGTGGCAAGTGGGATCGAGAGCGATTGTGTTGCGTCATCGTCGTGGAAAACCACTCTCCGAACAGTGCCGCGTTGACATCGGTACCCATACGCCATCAACGATTGTACCGATCCATCGTACCAAGATCACGCGTCACTGGCTGACGCCACGTGCTGGGTGTTAGCGGGACGCGTAAGCGAGCGGCGCGTTGGCGATGCGGTGCCGTCACTCGCCACTGGCTGACGCCACGTGCTGGGTGTCAGCGGGACGCGTGAGCGTGCGGCGTGTTGGCGATGCGGTGCCGTCACGCGCCACTGGCTGACGCCACGTGCTGGGATGGGACGCTTCGCGGTTTGTTGGTTGAATCGGATCGCACGTGGGATGAGCCGTATCGCGCGAGCGTACGGGCCCCAACGACGACACAAACACAACAAAGCCCGTAGGCTCGCGCCAAACGGCTGATCCAGTCGGCAAACCGGTCAGCGGGCGGCGGGGGTTTCGCCGCGAATGAGCCCGGACAGCACCGACAGGGCGGCCTGATCGTTGCGCTGCGTTGCGAATTCACTCAACCGTGCAATCACTTGCGTCGTCGCTGCGTCGGCGG
>NZ_JBFHKV010000025.1:0-19310 GCF_041595215.1 Stieleria sp.
ACTCGGACGACTTCCCGCTGTTCCAGCACACGTAACAGCTTGGCTTGGCCTCCGGGACTCATGTCACCGACTTCGTCCAAGAACAGCGTGCCGCCGCTGGCGAGTTCGAACTTGCCGACGCGTGTCGCGTTGGCATCGGTAAACGAACCCCGCTCGTGCCCGAACAGTTCACTCTCCAACAAAGACTCGACCAAAGCCGCGCAATTGACCGCGATGAAGGGACCGTTCTTCCGCTCGCTTTCATAGTGAATGTGTCGGGCGACGACTTCTTTTCCGGTTCCGTTGCTGCCGAGGATCATGACCGTCAAATCGGTCTTGGCCACCTTGGTGCCGCTTTCGCGCACTGCGACGACGGCGGGGTGCGCGCCGACCAGCGGCGTGCTTCGAGCCGCGTCACGGACGAGACGATCGCGAGATTCGGTCAATGACTTTTGCGCCCGCTGGGCCTGGATCGCCACCGCCGCGTGGGTCGCCAAATCGGACAACAACAGCACATCGGAATTGTCGAAGTGGTTTTCCAGATGATTGATCGCCTCAAACACGCCGATCGTTTCACCGCGCGGACCGTTCAGTGGAACCGCGACCAACGAACGCGTGCGGAATTCAAGTGATCGATCGATCTCGCGGTTGACGCGCGCCTCGTCGTCGCTGCTGGCGTTCCAGATTTGAGGCGCTTTGGTCGCCAGCACCTCACCCACGATCCCGGCGTTGTCCGGTACGACCAACGGCCGGTCGTCGATTCCCAGGGCAGGTCGTCCGATCAGTTTTTTGCGACGCTTGTCCCACAAGAAAATGCTGGCTCGCTCGCAACCGATCAAGTCCGTCGCCGTGTCGGCGATCTGTCGCAGCAACGTGTTCTCGTCACTGGACTCCTGCAGCTGGGTTTGCTGCCACTGGGCGGCGGCCTCCAGCACGCTGGTTAACTGGGCGATTCGATGGCGGTGACGCGCATCCAGCTCGGTTTGCGTGATCGCCGTGACCAGCAGCTGCGAGAGCCGGTCCACACGATCGGGGTCGATCGATTCGTTTTCCGACTCCAGGATCAGGCAGCCGACCATGGGAGAGGAAACAATTGCACCGCCGTCGTTGACATCGACCTGGCAGGGCACCGCCCACCAGCGGCCGTCGGTGCGGCCACCCCCGTGGTCGATCGCATCGCTGATCAGATCGATCGGCAGATCGGCCGGAACGGGCCGGTTCGAGCTGTCGCCGGACGAATCGACCCAGGCGCCGACGTGCCAACGGCCCTTTTGCTGGGTCACCAGGCCGGCCGAATTCAGCCCCAGCAACGCGATGAATCGAGGGAAAAGCTGCCGGACCAATGCGGGACGACTGATCTGAGCACGCAAGGCACGGCCGATTTCGGTGGCAAACGTGATCTCGTCGAGGAGCTGGATCGGTTCGCGAGCACGAGTGGAAGAGGAGTGATTTGTCATAAAGTCCAGGTTTCGCCGTTGATGTTGGACGGTCGAGGGGCAGACCAGGAAGCATTTCATCGGGACAAGTGCCGCCGGACCGCCGTTGGCAAATAGACGAAGTCGCCTACTTCACGCTATCCTGTCCACCCCGCAGCAAAATGCGTGCGATGGTGACGCGTGACTTTTCCCTTTTCATTAGGAATACGAATCGAGATGCAATTTCAGGGTAAGAAGGGGCTTATTTTAGGGGTCGCCAACGAAAATTCGATTGCTTGGGCGATCGCACAAGAAATCATGAACGCCGGTGGCGTGTGCGGATTCACACACCTGCCGGACCGCCCGGACGACGATCGTCAACGAAATCGACGACGCGTCTCCCAGTTGACCGACAAGTATGAAAACGCAGCTTTTCTACTACCCATGGATGCGCAGAACGACGACGACATCCGCAGCGTATTCGAACAGACGACAAAAGAATTTGGGAAAATTGATTTTGTCCTCCATTCGATTGCATTTGCCGACCGCCAAGACCTCGGCCGCGACACCATCGAGACCAGCCGTGCCGGGTTTGCCCTGGCCATGGATGTCAGCGTGTACACCCTGTTGGCCTGTGCCAACGCCGCCAAGCCGATCATGAATCCGGGCGGGGCGATTGCGGCGATGACCTACTTCGGCGGCGAGAAATGCGTCCCCGGCTACAACGTGATGGGGATCTGCAAAGCCGCTCTGGAGGCGGCGGTCCGCTACGCCGCGTACGACCTCGGCCCGTCGGACATCCGTGTCAACGCACTTTCGGCCGGCCCCGTGCGGACCCTGGCCGGTCGCGCCGCCGGCGTCGAAGACATGCTCAAGCTGTACGACAAAATGGCGCCGTTGGGACGAAACATCACCCACCAGGAAGTCGGCCGCACCGGAGCGTTCCTGTTGAGCGACTTGAGCCAAGGCATCACCGGGGAAATCCTGCACGTCGACGGTGGTTACAACGCCATGGGAAGCCCCGGACGTCTGCTCGATGATCTCAAGTCGTAGTGCGATCTCAAGTCGTAGTGCCTTGTTGTAGTTCTAAAGTGGGGTGAGCACCCTGCTTGCCCTCACCGCCGGCAGGGCGTTGGCAAGCGAGAGGCTTTTGCCGCGTTGGCTCTGACCTTCAAACTCCCTATCCTCTTTCCATTCGACCGCAAGAGATTCCATGGTTCGAACCGCAAGCACCATGTTGCCGCTGGGCACCCAAGCCCCCGATTTTTCGCTGCCCGAATGTGACGGCGGCACCGTCAGCCTGTCGGATTTGGCGGGCAAGAAAGCACTGTTGGTGATCTTCATGTGCAACCATTGTCCCTACGTCAAACACGTCGCCGATCAGCTGAAATCGCTCGGCGACGATTACTTGGCCAAGGACGTCGCCGTCGTCGCGATCAGCAGCAACGACGCCGACAAGTACCCGGACGACTCGCCCGAAGCGATGTCCAAAGAGAAGGCCGAACGGGGCTATGCGTTTCCGTATTTGTATGATGCCGACCAAAGCGTCGCCCAGGCATACGCCGCGGCCTGCACGCCCGATTTCTATCTGTTCGACGCCGATCAAAAACTGGTCTACCGTGGCCAGTTGGATTCTTCGCGCCCGGGCAGTGACATTCCCGTCACGGGCGAAGACCTGCGGGCGGCACTCGACGCGGTACTCGCCGGCGATGCCCCGAGCTCCCAGCAGCGTGCGTCGTTGGGTTGCAACATCAAGTGGAAGCCCGGCAACGAGCCCGACTACTTCAACGCCGCCGGTGCCAGCTGAGTGCTGTCTTATTTGCAGGACCTGACCCTTCGGCTGGCCGCCGGAGCAACGCGGTTGGATGAACCCGTCCGGCAGACGCATGCGGCTTGGTTGACCGCCCAGCAGCGCGGCGACGGCGGGTTCGCCGGACGTGAAGGCGGCAGCGATCCCTACTACACCGCGTTCGCGTTGCGCGGACTCTGGATCCTCGACGCCCTGACTCCCGAGATCGGTCACTCGGCGGCTGACTTTTTGCGCAGCCGGCTGAATCATCGTGAAAGCATCGTCGATTTGATCTCGCTGATTTTCGGCGCCGCGATCTGTGAAATGGCCGTCGGTGCGGAAGTCATCGGTGACGACGATCGCGATGGTGAACACGACGGTTGGATCGACAACGTGGCCGGGCTCTTGGAATCACTCCGCACCGACGACGGAGGGTTCGCCAAGAGCCCCGAAGGTCGCGCCGGAAGCACCTACCAAACGTTTCTCTCGACGCTCTGTCTGGAGTTGATGGGACGGCGACCGCAGAACCCCGAACGTGTCTTGGACTTCTTGGATTCACAAGCTCACCCCGAGGGCGGATACTTGGAAATCCGAGCCGCCAAACGCGCCGGGGTGAACCCCACCGCCGCGGCCATCGGAACGTTAAAAACACTCGGCGCCATCGATCGCGTCGACCGTGAAACCACGATCGACTTTCTGGGGGAAATGCAATCCGATGAAGGAGGCTTGACCGCCAACACGCGGATTCCGTTCGCCGATTTGCTCAGCAGTTGCACGGGCATGATCACCCTGGTCGATCTGGATGCCGTCGATGCGGTCGATGTCGCAGCCGTTCGACGCTACGCCGAATCGATGCAAGCCGACGGCGGAGGCTTCACCGGGTTTGCGCTCGATCACATTGCCGACGTCGAGTACACGTTCTACGGCCTGGCAACCTTGGCGCTGACGGTTTGATCGTCACCGGTTTGGAGACCAGCAGTAGCAGTTGCTAGACTACCCACCGATCGCCCCCGATACAGCCCTCCGGTTTCCAGACACATGACGATCCTTACTGTCGAAAACGTATCCAAGTCGTTCCCCACCGCCGGTGAGCCCCTCGAAGTCCTTCGTGACGTTTCGATGGAACTGTCCGGCGGTCAATCGATGGCGATCGTCGGCCCCAGCGGTAGCGGCAAGAGCACGCTGCTGCAGATTCTCGGAACGCTCGATCGCCCCGATGACGGCTCGGTGAAACTGGACGGCGAAGACCCCTTCGTGCTCGACGACACGCAACTGGCGCACTGGCGAAACCAACGCGTCGGTTTCATCTTTCAAGACCACCATCTGCTGCCACAACTGTCGGTGATCGAAAACGTCTTGGTGCCTTCGCTCGCCGTCGGCCGAGCCTCGGCCGATCACATCGCGCGGGCGACCGAGTTGCTCGAAGCGGTGGGACTGAGTCAACGCACCAGCCATCTGCCGAGTGAATTGTCCGGTGGCGAACGCGAACGTGTTGCCATCGCGCGGGCTTTGTTGATGCGCCCCGCACTGGTGCTGGCCGATGAACCGACCGGAAACCTGGATCGGCGCACCGCCGAGTCGGTCACCGCAGTCCTGCAAACGCTGCAAAAAGAAAACGACGCGATCCTGATCTGCGTCACCCACAGCGACGCGCTAGCCGCGGCAATGGACCAGCGTCAAGAGTTACTCGACGGCCGCCTGGTCGCAAGCTAAACCCCACTACGCCACTCAGATTACTCATCTCACCAAGAACGTGTCCGACACCTTTTTCATCACTCTTCCCAATCCTCTTCGTCCTCTTCTTCATACTCCTCGTATTCCTCGTCGTCTTCTTCCTCGTAGTCGTCTTCGGCGGCGATCGCGGAAGCTGGCCGCGGTTCCTCTGACTCGTCGTCGGGTTCCGGTGGATCCAACCCCTGCATCTCGTGCCACTGTTCCAACGTCAGCAACACGTCGCGGGCTTTGCTGCCGTTGTACTGTCCGACGATGCCGTCTTCGGCCATGAAATCGATCAGCTTGGCGGCGCGGCCGTAGCCGATTCCCAGGTGGCGTTGCAACAGCGAACACGACCCGCGGCCTTCGCGAATGATCACCTCCACCGCGCTGTCGTAGATGTCCGGTCGGTCTTCATTGAGCGACGGCCCGTCGGAATCATCCTCGCTGGCGACCTTCAAATTCATCAGTTCGCCGACAAAGTTCTGCTCACCCATGCTGCAATGGGCGCAGATCATGTCGATCTCTTCGTCGCTCAAGTACGTCCCTTGGCCACGGATCAGCGTGCTCGTTCCCGGCCACAAGAACAGCATGTCGCCGTTGCCGAGCAACTTGTCGGCTCCGTTTTCGTCCAGTACAACCCGGCTGTCGGTTTTGCTGGCGACTTGAAAGCTCAAACGTGCCGGCAAGTTACTTTTGATCAGACCCGTGATCACGTCGACGGTCGGTTTTTGCGTGGCCAGGATCAGGTGGATTCCGACGGCGCGACTTTTTTGCGCCAGCCGAATGATGTGCTGCTCCACATCCTTGCCCGCGGTCATCATCAAATCAGCCATTTCGTCGGCGATGATCACGATGAACGGCAGCTTGTCCGGCACGCTGCCGTTGTCATCCTCGGGATCGATCTCCAAGCGACGCAGCACTTCGTCACGTCCCAAGTCGTTGAAGCTGTTGATGTGTCGGACCCCGGCGTTGGCCAACAACGAGTAACGTTCTTCCATCTTTTCGACCGCCCAAGCCAAAATCGCTTCGGCCTTGCGCATGTCGGTGATCACCGGGTGCATCAAGTGTGGCAGCTTTCCATAACCGCTCAGCTCGACCATCTTGGGGTCGATCATCAGCATCCGCACTTCGTCCGGTCGACACGTCATCAGGATCGACGTGATGATCGCGTTGAGACAAACGCTTTTACCGGTACCGGTACGTCCGGCGATCAACAAGTGAGGCATCTTGGCCAAATCGACGACCATCGGATTGCCCGAAACGTCTTTGCCCAAGAAGACCGGGATGTTCATCTTCAAGGAACGCATGTCCGACTCTTCCATCACGTCACGCAACCGAACGGCTTGACGTTTTTCGTTCGGCACCTCGATCCCCACGGTGTTCTTGCCGGGAATCGGTGCGACGATGCGGACGCTGGGCACGCGCAATCCGATCGCCAGGTCTTCGGCCAAGCTGGTGATCTTGCTCAATCGCAATCCGGCTTCCAACTCGATTTCGTATTGCGCGATGACGGGGCCGGTTTCGATTTCGACGACCCGGATGTTGAAGCCGAAATCGGCAAACGTCGCTTCCAGGATCTTGGCCTTGCGGCGGACTTCGCTCAGCTGTTCGTCGTAGTCGATGTCGTCGCTGGCTTCCAGCAAATCGACCCGGGGCAAGTGGTAATCTTCGCTTCCCGCCGGAGCGTCTTCGACCATGTCCTCGTAAAGCTGGTCCAGTTCATCTTCGGTTTTGCTTTTCTTGGGCAATCGAATCTTGGGTCCCGGGACATCGTGCGGCTGGTCGCCTCGCAGCGAGACGGTTTCGTCGTCGATCTCGATTTCACGGATCGCGGGATCATCTTGGTCATCCTCGTCGTAGCCGGAATCATCCTCCTCATACTCTTCGTAGGCTTCGTCTTCATCGATCGCGTCTGGTGGTGGCGAAACGGCGACGGCTGAGTCCGCTTCGGCGGCGTCGCCCTCGGCAGCCCCCTTGCGACGCTTGCCCGCGCGAAGCTTGATCCGCGGCTCCGAACGAGGCGTTTCGGATTGGCCGTCGGCGTCCTCTTGCGACTCGGTTTCTGCCGACGCCACATTCTGCGCGGCCTCCGCGGTCGCATCCGCTTGCTCCGCGTCGGGTGTTGCGGCGAAGGGGGCCGGAGTTTTTTGGAACGGTTTACGGCGCGGGCGTAGCGCCGGCGGGATCGCTTGCGCCGCTCGCTTCACGCCGCGGCGCGAGACCTGGGCGCCGCCGGCAACGATGCGTCGGCTGGCGTACAAGATCGCGTAGTCGGTTGTCAAAAGCGTCCCGATCACCAGCAGCGTTAACGTCAAAATCCACGCACCGCTGGCGTTGAAATGTTCCAACAACCACGTCGACGACATCGCCCCCAACACTCCGCCGGCACCAAAAATGGTGATGCCTTCGTTCTCGATCGGCAGCATCGCCGCAGCCGTGGCCGTTCCGAGCAAAATGATCGTGCCGCCCAATGAACGCAGCACCGGGGCGTTGAGCCTGCCGCGACGCAACAACGCAATCGCCGTCCCGCCAATCGCCGCCACCACAATCCCCGACGCCAATCCCATCGACGTCATCATCGCCGAGGCGATCAACGCGCCCCAATAGCCGCACGCATTGGTGATCTGCTCGGCCGGCGGATAAACCAAGACATCGGGCAGGTGCAGAGAACTGATCGGCCAAAACGGTTCCTCCAGCGGATCGGCCGGGTTGCGCGTCACCAATGAAATCGTCAGCAGGATCGTCAGCGCAATCAGCATGATTGCACCGACATCGCGAGCGAAGTCCGGCGTTGCAGGAGTATCGTTGATCAGGTCGGCCGACATGCAGTGTCCGAAAGGTGGGCCAGTTTCAGTTTCCCAACAAGGCTTGTCGGCTAAAATCGTCCGTCAAACTCAACCGACGTGAATACCGCTGCTGGAACTGCAAAGACCCGATCGAGCGAAAAAGCTTGCCCGCGCCGCAAGGTTTGCCAAAGCGGTCAAGGTTCGGCAATCGTCAAGGTTTTGCTAGCTGCTATTGGAGCGACATGATCGTCCGCATTGCCGCCAACTCGAGACGAATTTTGCTGACACACCGCCACCAGAGGCAACAATGGTACAGTGACCGGACATGACGGCCGGGATGCTCAACGGGCAACAACAAACGGAACCGTTGCGAATGCCGGAAACGGCGAATCAGAATCAGCCAGGGAGCGGTGGCAGGCCAACCAGGTAGCGCTAAATCTACACGAGAACGTCAAGTGTCCATCGAACTGCTTCACACCTCCTTCGGAATCCTCTTTACCTTCGTCTGGCTGTTTGTCGGCCAAATCTTGGTCGCCAGCCGGTAGGGAATGAAAGCATGAAACCTTGTTGGCTGGCACTGCTGTTCGCTGTTTCTTTCTGCGTCTGCCCCGTTGCCTCGGCCAACGAACGCCAACGAGCCGACGAACGCCCGAACATCGTGGTGATCGTCGCTGACGACTTGGGTTACGGCGAAACCGGGATGATGGGCAACCGGCAAATCCCGACTCCCCACATCGACACCCTGGCCGATGAGGGCGTCCGCTGCACCGCCGGATACGTCACGTCGTCCTACTGCAGCCCCTCTCGGGAAGGCATTCTGACCGGACGGTATCAGTCCCGGTTCGGATACGACATCAATCCGACCGGAAAACGAAATCTGCTTCCCGACGCCGGGCTGCCGACCTCCGAAACCACCTTCGTGAAAAAACTCAACGAAGCGGGCTACCGGACCGGACTGGTCGGCAAATGGCATTTGGGAGCGACCCCGCCGCGGCATCCGATGCAGCGAGGGTTCGATTCGTTTTATGGATTCTTGCACGAAGGGCACTTCTATGTCCCGGGATCACACGCCGACGGTGTTCCCTACCAGAACGTGCTGACGATGATCCGCGACAGCAGTCTCGAAGTCGGTCAACGGATCCGCACCGACAACTTGATTCGCGGCAATTATGCCCGGATGAGTGAACCGTCTTATGACCAAGACAACCCGATGATGCGCGGCACGGAAATCATCGAAGAGTCGCGTTATCTCACCGAAGCGATCACCGAGGAAGCGGTTTCGTTCATCGACCGACATCACGACGATCCGTTTTGTTTGATGGTCTGCTACAACGCCGTCCACAGCCCGATGCAGGCCAAGCTCGACGATTGTCAGGCCTTGCGACGAATCACCGACATCCAACGCCGAATCTTTGCCGGCATGTTGATTTCGCTCGATCGTGGCGTCGGTGCGATCACCTCAGCGATCGACCAGCACCGATTACGCCGCAACACGCTCGTCGTCTTTCTCAGCGACAACGGCGGCCCGACCGCCGAGCTGACCAGCAGCAACGCCCCGCTGCGAGGCGGAAAAGGATCCTTGTACGAGGGCGGCATCCGAATCCCGATGGTCTGGAGTTTCCCAGGCCGGTTGCCCGAAGGCGTCTCCGAACCGCGACCGGTGATCAGTCTGGACATCGCGGCAACGGCACTGGATCTGGCCGGGCTGCCGGCCGACGCCCAGGCCGATGGCGTCAGTCTGTTTCAATGGATCGACAACCCGATCGCGACCGGTCGTCAACATCTTTATTGGCGAATGCCCGGCGGCAAACAGGCGTTGCGCAGCGGCGACTGGAAAATTGTGCGTCCCAAACGAGGCCAACCGGTCGAGTTGTACCATCTGAAAATCGATCCCTCCGAAGAGCATGACTTGGCCGGGATGCAGCGTGATAAGTTGAGAGAGCTGATCAACCGCTGGCAGGCCTTCGACGCGCAAATGGCCCCCTGATTTGCAGGTCGAGCAGGTTGTTCGCGGCACGCCGCAAGGCCCAATACCTTGTCGTTTGTTAGCGGTCGGGCGCGAGCCCTCCGGTCTGTCTTGTCATTTGTTAGCGGTAGGGCGCGAGCCCTCCGGTCTGTCAACGCATCGTCGATGCTGCTACCGGACGGCTCGCGCCGTTCCGCTAACCCCGCCGTTGCCAAGGGCGCCGCTCGCGCTGGCGCGAACCGGCTGATGTCAAACGGTGATCAGCCGTTTGGCGCCCGCCCTCTGGGCTTCCGAACAGCCACTCTCAATCGCTCTTGCACCGCGATTGCGAATCTGCGAGTTTCACGGCCCACCTTCAAATCGAGTCAGTGTAAGGAGACCGGAACCGTGGACCGTTATTGCCTCGCCATCGCATTCACCCTCGCCACCTTGGGGTCGATCGGTTTTGCCGCCGACGATGAATCGACCAAATACTTGCTGCGTTATTCGTTGGCCGGCGGGCAAAAACTCAGCTACGAAGTCACGCATGTGGCAAAGACCAAGACCCGGCTGAAAGGCGACGAGGAAATCTCGCAGGTCCACACCGTCAGCCAGCGGCATTGGGCCGTCACGCACGTCGACGGCGACGAGATGACGTTCGATCACGTCGTCGATTCTGTCGAAATGACCCAACAACAAGGCGACAAAGAAGAGATCCGGTGGTCCAGCCAATCCGGCGAAGAACCGCCCCGAGTGTTCTCCAAAGTGGCCGAGCAGATCGGCAAAACACTGGCCACCGTGACGATCAACCCCCGCGGCCAAGAAACCGACCGCCAAGACAACGGCGGCAGTAAAGCGTCACTGGGAATGGGCTCGCTGTCCCTGGCCTTGCCCGATGAACCGATCGCGATCGGCGACTCCTGGGCGATCCCCCGAGAAATCAAGACGCGGACCGAAGACGGATTGGTCAAACCGATCAAAATCCGTGAACTCTACACGCTGGAAAAAGTGAAATCCGGCGTCGCCACGCTGTCGGTCCGCAGTGAACCGCTGACGCCGATCGAAGAACAATCCGTGCGGGCCCAAGTCGTCCAACAACTCAGTAACGGCACGATCAAGTTCGACCTGGACGCCGGTCACATGATCAGCAAAGAACTCAATTGGGACGAGACCGTGGTCGGATTCCAAGGCCCCAACAGCATGATGGAATACCGCGCCCGGATGACCGAGCAATTGATCGACAGTGTCGTTCGAACCGCCCGCCGGCCGTAGCTGTTAGCTGTTAGCAATTAGCTGTTAGCTTCTCGGGACAACTGCGTCGGGCATGCTGAGCATGCCAAAGAGCCGTCACGCTCTGTCATTTTTTGACCAACCTGTTCTTGCCTTCAGCCGCGTTGCCTTCGCCAGCGCGGCGGGACGAGCACCAGTGTGGCGACAACCAACGCACCGAACAGCGTGTAACCGACCGTGAAGGCCCACGGTTGCAGGTCAAAGAACATCGCGTCGTGCAGGCAATTGGCGATGAAGTCGCCTTGGTACGTCTGCCCTCCCGCGGCCGCCCGGAAGTCCTTTTCTAGCGTCGTCAGCGGGCACGTCACGCCCGCCCAGGCTTCCAAGACGACGACCAGAATCATCGTCAAATGAATGCCTCGAAACCAGCGGTTCCGCACCCAACCCCAACCCCTCCATGCGCCGAAGATCGTGAGCGGAACCCCCAAGACGACGAACGCCACGTAGCCGAAGTGAACCGCGACGGTCAGGTCGGCTAATAGCTTGTAATACATCTCTCATCTCTCCGTTTCGAAGCCACCTGTGCAAAAGTCAGACGACACCGCCACGCAGACGGATTGCAAAATCCCGGGTTTTTCGCCCAAGTGAATGATCCCTCACTCGGGGCCCCCCATCATTCTACCTGCATTGTTCTGCACCCCATTGTTCTGCCCCCATTGTTTTGCCCCATCATTCTGCTCCGAATCATTCTGCCTCCACTGTCCCCACCTCTGTCCCCCGCAACCCCTCCAACTCCACGCCACAAACGACAAACGAGTCACCGGGCCCAAATCCACCGGATTGACGAAGCTCCACACGACGCTGATTGATCTGCCGCATCCGCTCGATCGCCTGTTGTTTGGTGAGCACCGATTGCCCGTACAGCACTTGCACGGACCGCCAAGCGAGGGCCTCGTCATGACGCCGCAGTTGCTCAAGAATCTGCACGAGCTCGTCGATCTGAGCCAGTCGCTGGTTGGCCGATGGCTTCAACCCGGCGGCGATGACCTGGGTCCGCGCGATCAGCTCCGCACGCTCGGCCGCAGCGTTCGAAGGTTCTTCCGATCCCAATTCGGACAGCGATCGACTCAATAATTCATACGCCTGACCATCCGTCGGATCTCGCAGCACGACTTCGCAAAAACAACGCGTCGCGGATGCGTGGTCGCCCGACCAGGCATGCCGTGCCCCCATGGCGAACCAGGTCTGGCGATCGCGGCGGTCCAGGCTTTTGTTCGGGTTCCATTCTTCAAGCCCTTCGGCGTCATGTAGAAGCACCAAGACTCGTCCGAGCAGTGCGTTGTGATCGGCGTCGTGACGCGAGGATTCACGCAACACGCGACGTGCCTCTTGCAGTCTGTTCGCGGCGATCAAGTCGAGCGCTTCGGCCAACTCATTGAGGGGTTCGATCACGCGTGTTCCCACGATCGGGGTCGAGACCTGCAACAGGGAAAGCAGCTCCGATTCCTGGATGTCCCCCTGGCGACAAAGCGTCCGAAGGTGATCGGCCGCTTCGAGACGTCTTCCCAAACCGAGCAACACGTTGGCCAGCGCGCGATGGGCCATCGCGGCATGGGGCACCTCATCCAAGAGACTTCGCAAGCGTGATTCGGCGCCCGCGTAGTCGCCGTGCAGAACAAGCCACTCGGACGTCTGTCCCAAGGCGGGCAAGCGGGTTTCCGGATGCGAGGCCATCAGCCGATCGAGCATCCGGACCGCTTCGGGAAATCGGTGGCGCAATCCCAGCACACGAGCCATCAAGAAGATCACTTGCGGATCCTCGGGCGTCTGGGACATCGCGGTCCTGGCGTGTTGGTAGGCCGCGTCGATGTCACCGGTACGCAAGGCTTCGGCAGCAAGCTTGCCCGCGTCGGCCGCCGTCGGCGAATCCGTCAGCGAATCCGTCGGCGTGTCCGTCGGCGGAGCAGCCGCCGCCGGAGCGGGCATCGGTTCTTCGTCCGTGGAGGCGTCATCAAGGATCGGACGAGCGTATGGCTTCGGTTCAGGACTCCGTCGTTCGTGGACCTGGATTTCAGCCGCGACGGTCAAAGCGTTCGAATTCGAAGCAGCGGAGTGAGACACGCCGCCGCCGTTCGTTTCTCGACTTTCGTGCCCACAACCACCAAGCCAAATCAGCAGACCGAAACAAGTCGCGACAAACAAAGCGTCTCGTCGAAGCGATTTCGGCCAACTCCATGGGCAGCATGCTTGAGACAGACCGCATCCAGGCAGCGTTTTCATGGTTCCTTCCGAATGCGAATCCAATGATCGTGAAAGACCATCCCCTGCTCGAACGTTTTCGCCGGCATGTGACATTCGATACAACCGTCCGTCGGAGACACACTGCACGCGACATGGTCGTCGGAATTCGGTTGATGGCAATTCCGGCAATCCTGTTCGTAGTCAGCCGTTGACTTGGTCTTTGAATCTTGATGCGGGTTATGGCACGTCGAACACATGAAATTGCCTTCGGATTCCAAGTAGCATTCGCTCCTCAGCAGCCCGACGGGTTGAAAGCGAAGCAATTCGCTGGTGTATTCCCGGAGCGCGAGCGGATCGATGTGGCGCGGCAACCGATGGCAGTTGCCGCACAATTGCAACTCCGACTCCAAATCCCATTGTTCGCGGCCCACTGAATACGGCGGCGGTGACGACGATGCTCTTGCTTGGCGAACATGCTCACTGCCCGGGCCATGACATTTTTCGCAGTTCACGTCGGCAACCAGATTGACGATCTCCGTTCCGACAACGGTGCCCGTGGTCGTGTGGCAATAGACGCACTGCTGGACGCTCTCGCCGCGAACGACGTTGCCCCAAACTTCGGTTGTGTTTCCCGGGACCATGCCGACATGTCCCGGTGTCAAACCGAAATCACCATGAGACCCGAACCAAGAGATCCGGTGTTCGACCCCGGCGACATCCGCCCCTTCGTCGTCGATCAGCGTCAGCAGAGTAACCGCATTGCGTCCAGACCCGAGAACGTATTGAAGCGGGAACGTACCTTGATTTGAATCGGCCATCCGCCGAGTCTGTAACCCGTCTTGTCCGAACCGATACTGGAACACGCCATAAGGCTCTCCGGCATCCAACGCTTTCTCGGCATACTTCTTCGCGATCTCCGATTCGAGCGTTGTCGCAAACGTATCGGCGTGGCCGGAGTGGCGATGCAGTTCAAAATTCTCTGGGTGGCATTCGCGGCAAACCTGTTTGCCAACATAGGTCGGTTCAGTCGCTCCAACGGCATCTTGAGCCATCGCGCGATCGCTAGCCCGATCGAACGTCGCGAACGGGCACAGCATCATCAACATGCACAGACCCGCGACGACTCCAGGAACCGCAACGTGGGCGTGATTGGCAAATCGATTCATTGGCAACGAAAACGAGACGGGCGATCCAATGACAACCCCGTTGCCCGGATTGCCCGGGCCGTTTGACCGAGGCAATCCGGCAACGATAGCCGGTAGGAGTGATGCAAGACAATCAGTGGCAGCAGTTAACTCGCCGATTGTTGCATCGCTTTGGCGTACTCTTCCTCGCTCATGCCTTCAACCGGAACATCGCTGGTCGCTTCTGTTTCAGGCGGTCCGACAATCGCAGTGTCTCCGGAGCCTCCGCAGCCGACGGCGGGAATCAAGCAGAGGATGCAAAGCGATGTAAAGAAATACTTTCTCATCAAAGAACCTTTATAGAACAAAGGAGATAAAACAATAAACAATTGATATTCGAGAAAACCGCGGATTGCTAATGATCAGCGGTGGCAGAAGCGGGATAGGATTCCAGCCTGTCGATGCAACAACAGACCGGAAGTCCACATCACTGTCACGCGAGGACGTTGTCGGCCTCGTCCCCTATTCAAGAGGACGAGACGCGATGTTCACAATCAGACGTCGCAATAAAGCGTACTGATTCAAGATTTACTGGTTCAGTTGCTCGTCGATCACTTCACTGGCAGCCTTGGTGCCGAGCGCGCCCCACAGGCCATAGGGGCTCTCCGCTCCGGGGCGGGACTGGTTCTGGTCGTACCAGATTCCCGATGCCCGCTGATCGCCGGCTTCGATCGAATCGCTGATGAACGTGACCGCACCATCGCCCATCAACACGTGGCACCCACCTTGGTGGAAACTGCTGGGTGAAAAGTTGCCCAGGTTGTCGGCCCACTGTCCGATGCAGAGTTCACTGTTGGGCGGACGCACGGTAAAGACGGCTTGAATCGAAGTCCGAAACGCCGAGGCCCAACTCATCCCACGACCATTGGTCTCATTGACCACAACGCTGACCGGCGGAGTGCAGTTACCCGTGCTTTGGCTGTCACACCAGAATCGAGGCCGATCCGGATCGATCTCGTTGGAATCGACACAGTGCATTGGATTGAAAAAGTGATGGTCGCCATTGCCACCTGCATCCCACGAAATGGATCCTTTGACCGCCTTGTCGCCTTGGTCGGTAACAATTTCTCCACACGCAATTGTGTTGGACAGTCCGTCTTTTACATCACGAAACGCGAATTTTGAGTACGGGGCAAACATGCCGCGGTGCAGTGTTTTGGCGTTCCTCGCATTGCCGGCATTGGTCGTGGGCACCATCTGAGCGGTGTCAAAGTGGGACATGATCTGGTTCTTCGGTGCCTCGCCCAGGCAGGCACCGTAGTTCACGCGGCCACGTCCCGGCAGTCCCGTTCCCCCGTCGCTCGGACAACGCAACGTCGGGATCTCCGACTGCCAGGGGATGTATCCCGGATTCGTCGAATAAGACTTGGGGCTCGGCCCCATCTCCGGCCAGAAGTTAAGAGGGCCGGGAGGCGTGGCGCCGGTCACCGTCTGGATGCTTCGGTTGGAGATGTGATCCCACAGGCCTTGCTGCTCAAAGTAAGGCGTCAACGGGACCCAGATGCTGAGGCTTTTGCGATTGGCCGTGTTGCTCGCACGCCACCATGCCGGCGGCGTCTCATGGCCTTTGCCCGTGCCTCCACCATACGGAGGCAGTTGTTTGAATGCCGAATGGTAATTGTGAATTGCCAAACCGAGTTGCTTGAAATTGTTGCTGCAACTCATTCGTCGTGCGGCCTCTCGTGCAGCCTGGACCGCGGGCAAGAGAAGCCCCACCAAGATCCCAATGATGGCGATGACCACCAATAACTCAACGAGTGTAAAACCAGCAGGGCGACCTGCTGTGCGAGTTCGAACCATTTCGTGCTCCAATGAAACAAAGAAGGAAGTGATAACGCCGACGAATAGCCTCACGCTCAATGTGGTCCGTTCTAAATCCAATCGCATCCAACGAATTGAATACCAATCAATGAACGTAGATAAATTCCGAACCACTTCCCTAAAGCAGGGAAAGTTTCAATGCCTGTTGGGTGGGCGAACGCATTGCTTCTAGGCGGGCAACTGATTCGCTGGCCCATCGATGGGTTTGCTATCAGTCATGTAGAGCAATGAACCGCGTCAGCGACCGAAATGTTCCGCATAAAATGCCGCTTTTGTTATTTTATGAACCCAAACGATACATTGCACACACTCTGGGTATGTAGTGTTCTCCATAAGTGGCGGTGTTTGTGTTCACTCATCAAGAGTGGGCAGATCATTGTTCTGTCCTCTATCATTCTGCGACTTTAAATCATTCTGCCGTTCCCCATTTCGATGCGATTGGAGCTAGACTAAACGTCCCGCCGATTCATCTCTCCACTTGCCGCGTTGGGCATGACGCTTCCTACAGTTCCCTTCTATTCTGGCCACCGAGTCATCGCGAAGTTGGCCCGCAAACTTGGGCCCAACACGTTGCCGCCCGACCGTTCAACGTATCTCGCGCCGATGCAACGTTGGTGTCTGCTCGTCGCATTGAGTTGGGTCGCGGGGTGTGGCACCGATTTAGAACTAACGGTTCAACACGAGGTCGGCAACAATCAGGAACAGTTGTCCGATCCGATCGAGATGATGCGGCGCGCGGTTTCAGATCGCAACTGGGACGTTGCTTGGGAACAGGCCCCGCAAGCATTGCTTTTGGCCCCGGACGATCCAGCGATGATCACGGAAGTCGCAGTGATCGCGGCAAGGACGGGGCGCACGTCGCAAGCGGCTGATCTGATGGTCCAGGCCGCTCGGCACAGCGACTTCGATCCGCAGCGGGTTGAGCACGCGATCCAAGCCTTGATCGACGTGGGGCGTCTCTACGACGTGATCAACTTGCTGCAAGATGCGGTCCAAGCCAATCCATCCGATCATCCTCTACGCGTCAAGTTGGTCGGCTTCTTGAAAGAAGCCCAACGCAATGTATTGATCGAGCCACACTACCAAACGCTGATCCGCAACCGCAACTTTGACCTGCAATTATTGGTCGCGTTGACCGATGCCGAGAGCCGCACGTTTTCAACTCAAACGGTGCAATGGATGATCGAGCGAAACCCCGATGACAGGCGAGTTCGGTTGGGAGAAGCGATCGATCTGAAGGACAATCGAAAGTTTGAAGCGTCACGGGGCGTTTGTCGCGAGATCCTTGACCGACATCCGGGATTTGCGCCGGCCCAAGCCCTACTTGGGTATGTCCTTGCGGCCCAACATCTTGATTCGGAATTGGTGGCCTGGATCGCCCGCGCGTCGGAGGATTGTAAGGACCAGGTTGACTACTGGCTCGCCCTGGGCACGTGGTGGGCATCCAGAAACGAACACGCCCACGCGGCGCGGGCGTTTCACGAAGCGACACGGCGCGATCCCAATAGCAGCGTCGCGTGGACTCAATTGGCGACATCGATACGAATGCTTCAAAAATCGGCCGACGAGTTTTCTGATTCGGTTTCGCACGCCCAACTGTATCAGATCGACCAGCGTGTGCAGAACCTGTTGTTGATGCGCAAACATCTCAATGCATTCACTTGGAGCGAACACAAGAGTCAATGGATTGCCGTCGAGATCGCCAAATCGTTATCCCGCCTTGGCAGAAATTGGGAAGCGGAAGCGTGGGCGGCGGTTGCCACGACGCTTGTCGACGACACGGTTGCAGATCTGGCCGTCACCCGAACACAGATCATTGATCGACTGAAGCAGGATCAACGCTGGCAGTCCACGACCTGGAACCCTGAGTTCGACATCGACCTGTCACATCTGCCGATGCCAGCGACAACGCCAATGACACCCGCGCCGGACGACATCGACGTGGATCCGAAAATTGCGAGCGTCCCCTCGGCTTCACCGAATGTTGCGATTCGTCTGCGTGATGAAAGCGATCGCTGGGGACTGACCGGCATGGGTGCCGGCAGTGATCCAGACGACGGTCGGCGCGGCGCGCTGACGCGGTCGACGGGCGTCGGCGGCGGCGCGATCGACTACGATCTTGACGGCTGGTCGGATGTCGTGGTGATGGGGGCCGGTGGAGAGATGTTGCAATCCGACTCGCACCCGAACCAACTGCTCAGGAACAACGGTGACCGCCTGCTGCCGGTCTCAATACCGGCCGGGGTCGCCTACACCGACTTCGGTCAGGGGTGTTGCGTCGGCGATTTCAACGAAGACGGATTTCCCGATTTGTTCTTTGCCAACCTCGGTGCCAATCGACTGC
This sequence comes from Stieleria sp., assembly GCF_041595215.1. Taxonomy (NCBI): domain Bacteria; kingdom Pseudomonadati; phylum Planctomycetota; class Planctomycetia; order Pirellulales; family Pirellulaceae; genus Stieleria; species Stieleria sp. The sequence goes on from NZ_JBFHKV010000025.1 coordinate 18,451, forward strand.
TGCGAAACAACGGCGACGGATCGTTCAGCAATTGTGATGATCTTTTCGACGATGACACGACGGCCGAGTGGACGACCTGTGCCGCGTTCGTGGACATCAACCGCGATGGCATCTCAGACTTGGTGACCGGCAATTATTGCTCGACCGCGGGTGCCCCCGATCGACCCTGCCCGAACGAATCCGGCGCACTGGGGACCTGTCATCCGCTGCGATTTCGCGCCCAAGCAAACCGAGTCTACTTGGCCGATGCTTACGGCCGCTTTTCCGAAGCAACCGATCGCCTGTCCGATCCCATCTCGCCCGGCCGAACGATGGGGGTGCTAGCGGGCATGCTGCTACCGGACACGCAGGGGATTCTTTTTGCCAATGACATGTCGCCTAATGAATTGTTGACGCAAACTGCCGCAACGCAAACCGACGCAACGCAAACCGCCGCGACGCAATCCGATGAATCACCCGTGCGATTGGACCAAACCGCAGTCGCCCGTGGCGTTGCCGTCGACGCCGCCTCCCGGCCCCAAGCTTCCATGGGAATTGCGGCCAGTGACTTTGACGGCGATGGCGATCTGGACCTGTACGTGACCGGTTTTGCCAATGAGTACAACATTTACTACGAACAAGTCGCACCGGGGTTTTGGAGCGACCGGACCGGCAAGGTCGGCTTGCTGCAACCGACCTTGGCGACGGTCGGCTTTGGAACCGAAGCGATCGACCTGGATGATGACGGGAGCGACGAAATCGTGGTTACGAACGGTCATATTGGTGAGTTTGATGACGGTGAATATGCCTACGAGCAGCCGTTCCAGGTTTTTCATCGTCATACCGACGGCACGTTTGCGTTGCTCGACGACGATGATTGG